>DATJTM010000533.1:0-2040 GCA_035503395.1 Luteitalea sp. | reverse complement strand
GTAAGCTGGCGCCGACGCAGTAACCGCGTCGACAGGGCCCGCGGCCTCCGTCGAGCAACCTCGACGGCTGCCCGCCGGAGCGAGCGTGTGCGGTATAAGGGTGAGGACCGATGCACATCCCCTTCACGCGCCGCACGCTGCCCAATGGCCTCGACGTGATCGTCCACGAAGACCACGATCTGCCGATCGTCGCGGTCAATCTCTGGTATCACGTCGGCTCGAAGAACGAGCGTCGCGGACGGACGGGCTTCGCCCATCTCTTCGAGCACCTGATGTTCGAAGGGTCCGCCCATCACGACCACGGTTTCTTCGCGCCGCTGCAGAAGGCGGGCGCCTCGCTGAACGGTTCGACCAGCGCCGATCGCACCAACTACTGGGAAGTCGTGCCGAACGGGGCGCTCGACCTCGCGCTCTGGCTCGAGTCCGATCGCATGGGGCATCTCCTGCCGGCGCTGACCCAGGCCAAGTTCGACAACCAGCGCGACGTCGTCCTGAACGAGCGTCGGCAGAACTACGAGAACCGACCGTATGGCCTCGCCGGGATTGCCGTCGCCGAGGCGTTGTACGACGCCGACCATCCGTACAGCTGGCCGACGATCGGTTACCCGGACGATCTGCGCGACGCGTCGCTCGACGACGTGCACGAGTTCTTCCGCACGTACTACCACCCTGGCAATGCGTCGCTGGTGCTCGCCGGCGACATCACGGACGCACAGGCCTTCGAACTCGCCACGCGCTACTTCGGCGACGTGCCGGCCGGACCGCCGGTGCCGCCGGTGCCCGCAGGCGTGCCGGTGCTCGGTGCCTCGACGCGCCTGAGCCTCGAAGATCGCGTCGAGCTGCCGCGCCTCTATCTCGCGTGGCATTCGCCGGCATTGTTCGACGAGGGCGACGCGGCGCTCGACCTGCTCGCCGACGTGCTCGGCGGTGGCAAGACGAGCCGCCTGTATCGCGCGCTCGTCGTCGAGCAGCAACTCGCGACCGAAGTCACGGCGGTGCAGTACTCGCGGGAGCTGTGCGGCATGTTCCAGGTCGTCGCGACGGCGGCGCCGGGCGTCACGCTCGATCGTCTCGCCGCGGCCGTCCACGCCTGCCTCGACGAGGTCCGCGCCACGCCAATCGACGAGGCCGAGCTGCGCCGCAGCCAGGTGCAGGCCGAAGCGCACTTCATCTACCGCCTCCAGACCGTCGGCGGCTTCTCGGGCAAGTCCGATCAACTCAATGCCTACAACGTCTATCGCGACGATCCCGGCTATGTCGGTGAAGACCTCGCGCGCTACGGCCGCGCCACACCGGCGCACTTGCAGGCGGTGGCGTCGCACTGGCTCGGGCAGCCGCACGTGACGCTCGGCGTGGTGCCGCTGGGGCAGTCTACGCTCGGCATCTCCGACGCGACGCCGGCGGTGGTGGCATGAGCGTCGATCGACGGACGCTGCCGATTCCGGAACCGCCGCCTGGCATTCATTTCCCGCACCTGACGCGGCGCGAGCTGTCGCCGGGGCTGCGGCTGATTACCGTCGAACGTCGCGAACTCCCGCTGCTGTGCATGCTGTGGCTGTGGCACGCGGGCACGTCGGCCGACCGCGACGAGGCGCCGGGGCTGGCAGCGCTCACCGCCGACCTGCTCGACGAGGGCACTGCGTCGCTGTCGATGGCGGAACTGCACGAAGCGCTGGCGGGCATCGGCGGGCAGCTCGACACCGACATCGGCCACGACGCCACCGTGCTCACGGTACTCGCGTTGTCGAGCCATCGCGAGCGGGCGATCGAGCTGTTCGTCGACATGGCGGAGCGGCCGCGGCTCGATGCCTCCGACATGGCGCGCGTGAGCGGGCTTCGTCTCAATCGACTGCGGCAGCTCCGGCATTCCGCGTCGGCGTTGGCCGATCTGTTGTTCATGCGCCGCGTGTACGGCGGGCATCCCTACGGACGACCGGGCATCGGCACCGAGGCGTCGCTGCAGGCGTTCACGGTGGACGACGTCCGCGCGTTCCACCAGCGGCTCGCCACCACACCCGCCACCGTCATCATCGTGGGCGA
>DATJTM010000532.1:0-6682 GCA_035503395.1 Luteitalea sp. | reverse complement strand
ATGGCTTCGGTGCCGGTCAGCGTGACGGTCTTGACGGCGCCAGCCTTGGCCGCGCCCTTGGCCGCGGCGGCCTTGGGTGCCGCCTTGGTCGCCTGAGCCAGCGTCAGGGCAGGGGACAGCGTCAGCGCAACGGTGCACAGTGCGGCGCACAGAGAGTGACGGGACATGAGGTGTGATCCTTTTGGAAGAGGCACGCGGTCTCGTCCCGATGGACGGACCGCCCGTTGGCCACCACGATCGGTGGACCACCGACCATCCTACCTGAAACATGACGCAGATCGCGGGGGGCTGGCCGCAGCTCCGCCGCAGCATTGCGCTCGATCCCTACCGTGCGACAGGATCAGTCTGGACGTGGCCATCCTGGCGCGTCGGACTCGTCTCGATGACGCCGCAGCCCTTGCGGCAGGAGGACGCCGGTGCGCCTTCGCACAGCACAGGTGGTGATGGTCGTGATGGCGGTGCTCGGCGCGGTCGTCGAGGCCCAGCCCGACGGTCGGCAGATGGGCGGTATCGGCATCACCGTGTTCGAGGACCGCGGGTTCCGCGGCCGCAACGCGACCTTTCGTGACGATGTGCCGGACCTGCGGCGGGTGGGGATGAACGACCGCATCCAGAGCCTCCAGGTCGCGCCGGGCGAGATGTGGGAGGTCTGCGAGCACGACAACTTCGGCGGCCGGTGCCAGGTCTTCTCCGGCACCGAGTCCGACCTTCGGCCGCGTGGGTGGGCGGGGCAGATTTCGTCGATGCGCCGCGTCCGCGGCGGTGGTGGTGGCTATCCGCGGCCGCCGATCTACCCGCCGACGTATCCGCCGCCGCCGGTCGCGCCCGGCGGCATGACCTTGTATGCGAACCGCAACTTCGGCGGCAGCAGCCGGACGCTCAATGGCCCGACGCCCGACCTCCGCGTGCTGGGGTTCAGCGACAAGGCGGAGAGCCTGCGCCTGCCGCGGGGGCAGGTGTGGGAGGTCTGCAAGGACATCGAGTATCGCGACTGCGTGCAGGTGACCAGCGACTATCCGGACCTGCGGCGCCTGCGCAACCTGGCGGGCGAGATCTCCTCGGCGCGGCCGTACTACGGCGGTGGCGGCGGCTATCCCGGCCCGGGACCGGTGTACCCGGGCCCCGGCCCGGTCTACCCAGGACCCGGTCCCGGTCCCGGCTACGGTGGGCGCCTCGTGTTCTACACGGGCCGCAACTTCACCGGCCGCGCGATGATGGTCAACGGCGCCAGCACGTCGATCAACCTGCGGGGCGCCGCCAGCGTCCGCGTCGAGGGCGGCAACTGGCAGATCTGCGAGGACACGCACTTTCGTGGTCGCTGCTCGACCGTGAATGTGGACGTCTCGGATCTGCGCTCCCTCGGCCTGCCCGATCGAGTCCGCTCCGCACGGCCGACCGGGCCACCGCAGTACTGAACGACGAACGACGAACGACGAACGACGGGAACCGGCAACCGGGAAAGGGGAGCCGGGGAAACAGGAAAGGGGAACGGGGGCCTGCCGCGGGCGGGCCGGCCGCAGTACGATGGGCGCCGCATGCTGAACCGCACCCTCTTCCGTGTTCTCTCGCCCGCCGCGCTCGTCCTCGCGCTCGGCGCGTCCGCCTTCGCGCAATCGCCGATCGGCACCGCACCGGCCGCGACGGCCACCATCCAGCAGGTCGCCTTCATCGCCGGTCAGTGGACCGGCACGCTCGGCGACCGCACCATCGAGCAGCACTGGATGGCGCCGCTCGGCACCTCGATGGTGGCGATGTATCGCAACGTCCAGGGTACCGAGCCGAAGCTGTACGAACTGCTCGCGATCGAGCAGGAGGGCACCGGCCTCGTGCTCCGCATCAAGCACTTCGCGCCGGGCGCCGGCCTCGCGGGACGTCAGCCGCAGGGTGAGTCGATCAACCACAAGCTGGTGAAGGTCGAAGGGCAGACGGCGACCTTCGAAGGCATCGGCGAGAACCCGAACCGCGTGATCTTCACCCGCAAGAGCGCCGACGACCTCGACATCGTCGTCGAGCGCATGCGCGACGGCAAGGTGCAGAGCACGGTCTTCGCGTACACCAAAGTGAAGTAACCACAACACGTGTAGCCGTCGGACTTCGTCCGACGGTCAGCGCTGGTCGCCGGCCGGACACAGTTCGGCCGCGACGCCTGCCGCCACGTGGCGTTTCATCCCTCCTGATTCACCGCCGCGACTTGACGGGTGTTCGATGCGCGAATATCTTCGCTTCACGCGAAAAAATTCGCGCACTGCGCCGGAGACCCGTTCGTGTCGAGCCCAGCCCCGGATCTCACCCGTCGTGAGAGCCAGATCATGGAGATCCTCCATCGTCGCCAGCGCGCGACCGTCGAGGAGATCCGCGCCGAACTGCCCGAAGCCCCGACGCCCTCGAGTGTCCGCAAGCTGCTCGAGATCATGATCGACCGCGGCCTCCTCGGCCGCGAGTACGACGGCCCACGCTTCGTGTATTTCCCGGCTGCGCGTCCCGAGGACGCGCGCCGCTCCGCCCTGCAGCAGCTGCTGCGCACCTTCTTCGACGACTCACCGGGGTCGGCCATGGCCGCCCTGCTCGATCTGTCCGACGGACCGTTGTCGGCGTCGGAGTACACACGCCTGCGCACCATGCTCGATCGTCATCGCGCCAAGGGAGAGAAGTGATGCTCGCCACGCTCGCGTCCGTCGGCTCCGTCGTGCCCGTCCTGCTCGTGCGCATGTCCGTGCTGCTGTTGCTCGCCTGGGCCGTGCAGCGAGTGCTCGGGCGCCGCGCCTCGGCGGCGGTGCGGCACCTGGTCTGGTCGCTCGCGCTTGGCGGCGTCCTCCTGCTGCCCATCGTGACGGCGATCGTGCCGTCCTGGACGCTGGAAATCCGGCGGATCGCCACGCCGGCCGCCACCGTGCCATTCGCGTCACCGGTCGCCGACGCTACGCCGATCGCACCGTTGGCGTCGCTGCCCCGCGCGGAGGCCATCGCCCCGGCGCCTGCCGCGCCCGTCGTGCCCGAGCCCTCGTCGCGCATCAACCCGCTGATGGTCGTCGGTGCGATCTACCTCGCCGGCGTGGCACTCGTGCTGGCGCACGTATTGCGCCAGCGCTGGCAGCTGTGGCACGTCGTGCGTGCGTCGACGCCGGTGGCTGATGGTGGCTGGCTCGAACTGATCGTGCGCTGCGCGGCAGTGATGGGCGTGCGCGACGGCGTGCGTCTGCTCCGCAGCCGGCACATGGTGCCGATGACCTGTGGCACCTGGCGCCCTACCATCGTCATTCCTGCGGTTGCCGACACCTGGGACCAGGAGCGCCGTGAGGCGGTGCTGCTGCACGAACTGGCGCACGTCGTCCGTAAGGATTGCCTGACGCAACTGGTGGCCTCGCTCGCGTGCGCCGTGGCCTGGTGTCATCCGGCGGCGTGGTGGGTGGCCCGTCGCATGCGGCACGAGCGCGAACTGGCCTGCGACGACCGCGTGGTGTCGGCCGGGACACCGGCTCGCGGGTACGCCGGCCACCTGCTCGACATCGCGTACGCCTTCACCGGCGACCATGCACCAGCGCACGCGCTGGCGATGGCCCGTCCCCGTCAGCTGGAGTCACGCATGCGCGCACTGCTCGATCCCTCTCGCGACCGCCGTCCGGCTGGCGGCATCCGCGCCGGCCTGCTCACCATCGCCGCCGCCACCGTCCTCGTACCACTCGGCGCCTTCACGGCCACCGTGGTTGCCGTGGCACCCGACAGCGTCGTGGTGCCGGTTCGCGCGCAGGCGGAATCGACGGCCACCGCGCCTGTGGCATCGGCTCGCGAGCTGACGACCCTCACCGGCCTGCGCGCGCAGTTGCAGGCGACGCAGCCGCTGCCGGCCGCGGTACGCGACGAGGAGAATCCGAACCTGCCCGGCACATGGGAGGTCAGGCTCTCGGAGACGCAGGGGCGCGTGCACCTGCGCATGACCCAGGGCCGTTCGTCGAACGGACATACGGTCGACGTGACCACGTTCACGGGACTGGCCGACGCGCTGCGAACGACGGGCACGCCGGCGAAGTTCCAGTTGAAGCGCGACGCCGGCACGTTTCTCTTCGAAGGGCTCTTCCGCGATGGCGTTGGCGCCGGCACCTACACCTTCACGGCCGACTCCTCGTTCCCTGACGCGCTGGCCAAACGCGGCTTCGCTCGTCCGACGGCGATCGAGCAGTACAAGATGGCGCGCCACGACGTCGGCTTCGCGCTCATCGATGCGCTCGCCGAGCAGGGCTACGGCAAGCCGCAGACTGCCGACCTCATCAAGGCGGGGCAGCACGGGGTGTCGGCCACCTACGTGAAGGAGATGGCCAGCCTGGGCTACAAGCTCGGCGCCCTCGACGCGCTGATCACGCTCCGCGACCACGGCGTCACGGCGTCGTATGTGCGCGAACTGGGTGAGCTGGGCTACAAGGGGCTTTCGGCCGACGAGGTGCGCAAGGCGCGGGATCACGGCATCACGCCCGACTACGTGCGCGGCATGACGACGGCAGGCTATGCGTCGTTGCCGATGGCCGACCTCATCAGGGCGCGCGACCACGGCGTCACGCCGGATTATGTGCGTGGCCTCAACGACGCCGGCTATCGCGGACTCCCGCTCGAGGAGGCCATCCGCGTGCGCGATCACGGCGTCAACGCCGAGTACCTCGCGGCGATGAAGACGCACGGCTACACCGAGCCCATCGCGAAGCTCGTGCAGGCCCGCGACCACGGCATCAGCGCCGACTATGTGAAAGAGATGGCGGAGCTGGGCTATGCACGCACGCCTCTCGACCTGCTAATCCGCATGCGCGACCACGGCATCTCGGTGGGATATGTGCGCGAGCTCAAGGCGTTGGGTTACGAAAAGATTGCCCCGGACGACCTCGTCACGCTGCGCGACCACGGCTTCTCGGCCGACCGCATCAAGCGGGTGAACAGCCGTTCGGGCAGCAAGCTGCCGGTGCCCGCCCTCATCGAAGCGCTCCGCCAGGACGGACGCTGACGCAGGCGGCGTTCGCCGCACCGGGTGTCCTCGCGTTGACGGCCCGCTCGCTGGTACGAGCGGGCCATTTTTGTGCACGGCCCTTGCAACGGCTGCCGGCGTGAGCAAGCCGATTCCCTGGGCGCGCGTCCTGCGCACCCTGCAACGCGTCTTCGGATTCGACGCCCTCCGCCCTGGGCAGGATCGCGTCATCCGTTCAGTCCTCGGTCACCGGCATACCCTGGCGATCATGCCGACCGGTGCCGGCAAGTCGCTCTGCTACCAACTGCCGGCGGTCCTGATGCCCGGCACCACCGTCGTCGTCTCGCCCCTCATCTCGCTGATGAAGGACCAGGTCGAGAAGCTCGCCGACCTGGGCGTCGAGGCGCGTCAAGTCAACAGCGCGCTCACCACCAGCGAGGAAGAGGAGGCGCTGGCCGACATCGAGGAGGCCCGCAGTGAGTTCGTCCTCACCACGCCGGAGCGGCTGGCCTCGCCGGAGTTCCTCGACACGCTGCGCCAGAACACCATCGATCTCTTCGTGGTCGACGAGGCGCACTGCATCTCGCAGTGGGGCCATGATTTCCGACCGGCCTACCTCCAGCTGCGCGACGCCCTTGCCACGCTCGGGTCGCCACCAGTCCTCGCGCTGACCGCAACCGCCACCGATCGCGTCATCGACGACATCGCGTCACAGCTCGGGATCGACGACTTCCATGTCGTCAACACCGGGGTGTTCCGGCCCAACCTGCGGTTCGACGTGACGATGTGCGCGGATGAGGAAGAGCGGGCGTCCACGCTGCTGACGGTGCTGGACGAGGTCCGCGGGCGCGGTGTGGGTATCGTCTACGTCCCGACGGTGCGTCAGGCGGAGGCCGTGCTCGGCCTGCTCGCGCCGGCGTTCGGTGACCGCGTCGCGATGTATCACGGGCGTCTCGGCGCCTCGGCGCGCAAGCACAGCCAGGAGCGCTTCATGCGCGGCGACCTCGAGGTGATGGTCGCGACCAACGCATTCGGCCTCGGCATCGACAAGCCGGACATCCGCTTCGTCATCCACTACGGCATGCCGGGGTCGCTCGAGAGCTACTACCAGGAAGCGGGGCGAGCCGGGCGCGACGGCGAACCGGCGCGCTGCACGTTGCTGTACGAGCGGAACGACCAGCGGCTGCAGCTGTTCTTCATGGGCGGCAAGTACCCGGGCCGCGAGATCGTCACGGCCGTCCATCGCGCGTTGATCAGCGGTAAGGGCGAGGGTGTGTCCCTCGCCGACCTGCGTGCGCGCGCGGCCGGCGTGCCGCTCGGCAAGCTGCGCGTCGTGCTGGCGTTGCTCAAGGAGCAGAAGGTCGTCCGCGAGACGCGCGGCGCCAGGCTACGGCTCGTCAAGGACGTGAGCGAGGACGCGGTGCAGCACATGACAGACGCGTACCGGGAGCGTGGCGAAGCCGATCGCGCCCGGCTGGACCGGATGATCATGTACGCGCAGACGCGCCTGTGCCGCTGGCGGGTGATGCTCGAATACTTCGGCGAAGCACCGGAGGAGCAGCGGTGCGGCCACTGCGACAACTGTGAACGCGGCGACAGTGTGCCCGAGTCACCGCCCGTCGACGTGGCCAAACCCGTGCCAGAGGTCGTGCGGGCCGCCGCCGCGGCGCATGCCGTCGCCAGTCGCCTCGAGACCGGCTGCCAGGTGCGCGTGCGACGTCTCGGCGTGGGCGA
>DATJTM010000531.1:0-3812 GCA_035503395.1 Luteitalea sp. | reverse complement strand
CGCTCCGAGATCGTCAACCCCAGCCCCGTGCCGCCGAAGACGCGCGTCGTCGACCCGTCGGCCTGCGTGAACGCTTCGAAGACGGCCTCGAGTCGATCCTCGGAGATGCCGATGCCGGTGTCGGTCACCGCGAAGTGCAGGCGCGCGAGCCCATCCTCGCCGGTGGCCGTCCGGACTGCCAGTTGCACCGAGCCCCGCTCCGTGAACTTGATGGCGTTCCCGAGCAGGTTAATCAGCACCTGACGCAAACGTCCCGGGTCGCCGAGCACGCGTGGCGGCAGCCCGGGCCGCTGGTCCCAGATCAGGTCCAGGTTGCGCTGATGCGCTCGCAGGGCCAGGGTGCCGAGTGCATCCTCCAGCGTCGCTGCGAGGTCGTATGGCACCACCTCGACTTCGAGGCGCCCGACTTCGATCTTCGAGAAGTCCAGCACGTCGTCGATGACCACCAGCAGCGACTCGGCCGACTTGCGGACCGTCTCGAGGTACTCCCGCTGCACCGCGGTGAGCTCGGTCTCGAGGGCGAGTTCCGTCATGCCGAGCACGCCGTTCATGGGCGTCCGGATTTCATGGCTCATGTTCGCCACGAATTCCGACTTGTGCCGGTTGGCGGTCTCGGCGCGTTCCTTCTCGCGTCGCAGTTCGGCGGTGCGCACCGAGACGACGTGTTCGAGGCTGTCGCGATGTTCCTGCAGTTCGCGATCGCGAGCCCCGACGTGCTGCAGCATGTCGTTGAAGGCGGTGACCAGCACACCGATCTCGTCGGTCCGCTGGACGACCGGCAAGGCGACGTCGAACCGGCGCGACTGCACGACCTCGGCGGCCGCATCCGACAACTGCCGCAGCGGCAACACCACGGGGCGCTGCAGGAGCGCGCCCAGCAGCCAGGCCGCCGCCAGCGACACCACGAAGGCCGACGCACAAATCACCAGGGTGTCGCGCAGCCGCGTCTCGAGCTGCTGCAGGCTCGCGACGACGATCAGGCTCCCGACACAACCACCTTCAGTGCAGATGTCGCGGACTACGCGGAGCGTGTCGCCCTCGAAGGCGGTGCCGGCTTTCGGCGATGTGGCTGGCAGCACGATCCGCGGATCGACCCGGTGCTCGGCGACGATCGCGCCATCGTGACCGTACAGCGCCGCGGCGAGGACGTCGGCACGCTGCCCGAGTGACGTGACGTTGGCGTGCGCGACGGTACTGTCGCCAAAGGTGAGGGCGGCGTCGCTGTTGGCAGCGACGACCGCGGCAACGCCTTCGATTTCGGTGGCGAGATGCTGGCGGGCCGTCCGGGTGTCATACGCAACCAGGCCCGTGCCCGTCAGCACCAGTGCGCTGGCACTGGTGGCAACGAGGATGAGCGTGAGGCGCTGACGCAGTGAAAGGCGGCCGAACATGTCCAACGTTAGTGACGTGACGCGGGCGAATGCCCTCCGTAGTCATCGGCACGGCAAGCGCCCGCGTGAGCAGGTGTCGCAACCACTGTTGGCGCGGTCCGGACGGCCGATTGCGATCCTGCAGGGCGCGTACCCCGCCCGCGTCTTTCGTGCCTGCTACGTCTTCATTCCCCATGAGGGTGTCGGGACTGCTCGTCCTGCTCGCCCTGCTCATGCCCCTCTCCGGCCTCCGCGCCGCGGATGTCGACGCACGTCAGCTCAAGGCCGCCACCATCGTCAGCATGCTGCGCTACGTCACGTGGCGTACTCCAGCCGCAGGCAGCGCGCCACTCAACGTCGCCGTCGTCGGCGATAGCGCCCTGGCTGGCGCGCTGCGCGACGCCGCCGCCGGGCAGACCGTCGACGGACGGCCGCTGGTCGTCACGACCATCGTCGCCCCGGCCCAGCTCCCCGAGCCGACACCGGTTGTCGTGGTCCTTTCGGCATCACAGCGCACGGCGGCCGCGGGCGTGGCGCGCGCCCTCGAACAGAGGCACGTCCTGACGATCGGCGACGGCGAAGGCATGAGTGAAGCCGGACTCGTCATCGGGGTCTACGTGGACGGCAATCGCATTCGCTTCGATGCCAACACCGGGGCGGCCTCACGGGCCGGCCTGACCCTCAGTTCCCGTCTCCTGCGTCTCGCACGCATCGTCGGTTGATCACCATGGCCCGCATCCTTCCAGTCCTGTCGGTACTCTTGTTGACGTCCGCTGTCGTGTACGCCCAGGAGCCAACGACCGGTCTTGCCCCACCAGCCCTCGCGCAGCAGTCGCTCGAAGATCTGATGACCATCAAGGTCGATCGAGTGGCCGGGGCCTCGAAGCGGGAGCAGCTGGTGACCGAAGCCCCGTCGTCGGTGACCGTGATCACGGCGCAGGAGATCGCGACCTATGGCTGGCGCACGCTCGCCGATGTTCTGCGGTCGACGCGCAGCTTCTACGTCACGTACGACCGGAACTATGCCTATCTCGGTGCGCGCGGCTTCGGCCGCCCCACCGACTACAACAATCGTGTCCTGCTGCTGGTGAACGGCCATCGCCTCAACGACAACGTCTACGACGCGGTCGGCATCGGTACCGACGCCTCCGTCGACCTGTCGCTCGTCGAGCGCATCGAGATCATTCGCGGGCCGGGTTCGGCGTTGTACGGGACCAGCGCGTTCTTCGCCGTGGTGGACGTCATCACCAAGTCGGGTGACGGTTTGGCCGGCGTCGAAGGCAGCGTCGAAAGCGCCAGCTTCAACACGTGGCGATCCCGTGCGTCCTTCGGGACCTCCGATGGAGCCGGGCGCGATCTGCTCGTGTCGGTGTCGCACCTCTCGAGCCGTGGAGTCGGGGCGCTCGCCTTCCCCGAGTACGGGGACGGCGACTCAGGTCCGGCCCTCAGCCGGAATGCGGACGGTGACGAAGGCACATCGGCCTTCGCCTCAGCGCGTCTGGGCCGTCTGTCGCTGCAGTCGGCGTTCGTGACGCGCACCAAGCACCTCCCGACCGGCGCGTGGGGCACGTCGCTGTCCGATTCCCGCACGCTGACCACGGATCGACGCGCCTGGGTCGACGCCACATGGCGACACGACTGGCGCGGTACCGCGGTGACGGCGCGAGGGTTCCTCGACCACATGCAGTACCGCGGCGCGTACGCCAGCGAGGACGGCGTCACCCCCGACTGGGCGCATGGCGACTGGACCGGCGGCGAGTTGACCCTCTCGCGGCGCGTGTCGGGCCGGCACCAGGTGACGGCAGGCACCGAGTTCCGCGAACACCTGCGGCAGTTGCAGTCGATCGAGTCCGAAGACGGCGTGGTCGACGATTCACACCGTTCCCGCCAGATCGGCGTCTATCTCCAGGACGAGGTGCGTCTCGACGACCGCTGGACCGCCGTCATCGGCGCCCGGGCGGACTACTGGAGCCTGGACGGCTGGAGTGCGCATCCTCGCGGTGGGGTCATCTATCGGCCGGGCGGCGATACCTCGTTGAAGGTCTTGTACGGCAGCGCCTATCGGGCCCCGAACACGTTCGAGCGCTTCTATCGCACCGGTAACTTCATCGCCAATCCGGAGATTCGACCCGAAACGCTCCGCACCGGCGAGTTCGTGGCGGAACGCTATGTCGGTGGGCGGCTGCGATTGACCGCGTCGGCCTACGTCACGCGCATTCGCGGGCTGATCTCGCAGACTGGCAATGGCACCATCAACTGGTACGACAACGGCGGGACGGTCCGCTCCCAAGGCGTCGAGTTCGAGGCGGAGCGCCGTTGGGTCAATGGTGCCGTGGTGCAGGGCAGCCTGACGACGCAGCGGACTCGGGATGGCGTCAGCGGCCTCGGGCTGTCGAACTCGCCCAGCCGACTCGCAGTCGTGCGAGCGGAGACGCCGCTGTT
>DATJTM010000530.1:0-3642 GCA_035503395.1 Luteitalea sp. | reverse complement strand
TCTTCGTCAACGACCTGAACGGGCCGCTCTACATCCTCGACAAGCAGACGCGGACGTTCACCGTGTATCTCGATTTCAACGGGCGCGACGGACGTCCCGGCCTGTTCCCGAAGTTCACCTTCGAACGGAACTTCGCCGTCGGGCTGACCAGTTTCATCTTCGATCCGGACTACTCGCGCAACGGCGTGTTCTACACGATTCACATCGAGGACCCGTCGACGGCCGCCCCCGCGGCGCCGCGGGCCGGCGCGGTCCCTGGTCTCGATCTCGGCGGCTACGCCACCACCGACGCGATACCAGCACCCACCGCCGACGGCCGGATCGACCGCGAGGCCGTGCTGGTCGAGTGGACCGATCGCGATCCGTCCAACAGCACCTTCGAGGGCACCGCCCGCGAGCTGCTGCGACTCCAGCAGCCCGGCCCGGTCCATCCGATGGGCGAGATGTCCTTCAACCCGGTGGCCAAGCCCGGCGACGCCGACTGGCGCGTGATGTACATCGGCAGCGGCGACGCCGGGACCGGCGAGCAGCGCGACATCCGCCAGCACAACCCGCAGCGGCTCGACACACTGCTCGGCAAGATCCTGCGCATCGTGCCGGACCTGCGGGCGCACACCGGGACGAGCACGGTCAGCGCGAACGGCCGCTACCGCATCCCGAACGACAACCCCTTCGTGGACGTCGCCGGGGCGCGGCAGGAGATCTGGGCGCTCGGCCTGCGCAACCCGCACCGGCTGACGTGGGACGTGGCGCCTGGCAGTCCAACCGCGCCAACCCTGCTCGCCTTCAACATCGGGCTCCACTCCTGGGAGACGATCTTCGTGATCAGGAAAGGCGAGAATTACGGATACCCGTTGCGCGAGGGCGGCCAGGCGATGAGCGCGGCGGGCGTCGGCCCGATCCCGGCCGACGACACCATCCCGATGCGGATCTCGGACACCGAGGTGCGCGGCACCATGACGCCGGTATACCCGATCGCCGCGTATCCGCACTCGGCCAGCGGCGGCGACGCGATCGCCGGCGGCTTCGTCTATCACGGCACACGAGTGCCGTCCCTGGCCGGGCGGCTGCTGTTCGGCGACATCACTACGGGCCGCATCTGGTACGCCGAGATGGCCGACCTCCGGAAGGCCGACGACGGCGTGGCCGCGACGATGGCGCCGCTGCACGAGGTCGACGCGGGTGTGCGTCCGCTCGTCGAGAAGACGTTCCGCGCGCGCGGTGCGAAGGGGGCGACGCTGCCGGGTGCCGCCGCCGTCTCGGGCCGCGGCCGCGTCGACCTGCGATTCGCCGAGGACGCCGACGGCGAGCTCTACCTCCTCACCAAGAGCGACGGCATGATCCGGCAGGTCGTCGGGCTGAAGTGATCACGCCAACCGATCGGGGCGCACTACGCGTCCCGTCGTCGACGACTCGAAGCCGGCCATGAGGATCGCCATCACGTCGATCGCCTCGCCGGCCGACACCGGCACTGGCGCGCCAGTCGCGATCGCGTCACGCATCGCGCTGTAGAAGCGCCCGTAGTGCCCGTTGGGCACGGCCAGGTGCTTTGGCGTGTCGCTGCCGTCCCAGAGCAGGAGCGGATCGTCGTCGCGCCCCCACTCGTCGCCGGCCGGCCGTTCGCCGGCCATCAGCCGCTTCTCCTGCTGGTCGATGCCGCGCTTGACGAGTGTGCCGGTGGTGCCCCGCACCACGAAACGCGGCGGACCATCGGCGGCGAGGACGCTCGTGTCGAGCAACACATCGCGACCCGGGTACTCCAGCCGCACGTGGAACCAGTCGTCGGTCTGCGATCCGGCCCGCTGACTCCGCAGGGCGGCATCGATGCCCGTCGGCCATCCGAACAGCGTGAGGGCCTGATGCACGAGGTGCGGCCCCAGGTCGTACCAGAGCCCGGCACCTGGGCCGGGACGCTCGCGCCAGCGATCGCGCACCGCGGGACGCCATCGCCCGATCTCCGATCGGCACTCGACGACGTCGCCGATCGCGCCGCTGGCAACGGCCTGCTCCACCGCAAGGAAGTCGCTGTCCCAGCGTCGGTTGTGGAAGACCGCGAGCCGGCGATCGGCGGTCGTGGCGGCGGCGGCGACGCGGCGCGACTCCTCGATCGTGACGGTGAACGGCTTGTCGACCACGACATGCTTGCCGGCCGCGAGCGCCTGCTCGACCAGCGGCGCATGCGAGTCGTTGGGCGTGGCGACCACCACCAGCGTGACGTCATCCCGATTGATGGCCTCCGCCGGCGCGGGGACGACTGTCACACCCGGGCAGGTGGCGGCCACGCGCGCCGTCTGGCGCGACGACACGACGCGCAGGGCGAGCCCGGGTGTCGTGGTGATGAACGGCGCATGGAAAATCTCGCCGGCGAACCCGTAGCCGATCAGGGCCACGCCTATCGATGTATCGGACACGTTCCGTCACCTCGGCCAGTCACAGTCAAAGTCAGAAGTCTGAAGTCTGAAGTTCGAAGTCAGAAGTCAGAAGTCAGAAGTCAAAAGGAGAGCTCGAGCGCACGTCGCATGCAGTGAAGACTGGTACGATCGCAGGCGATGAATGCCGATCAACTCCGGGCGTATGCCATCTCTGGCGTCACCAGCCGGATTACTGCCCTCGAGACCGAACTCTCCGAGCTTCGCGCCGTCCTCTCCCGCCTCCAGCCCGACGTCGTTGCCACGCCCGCGCGCGAGCCTCGCGCGACGCCCGCCCGTCCGCGAGCCGTGGCGGTCGCTCGGCCAGCCGCAGTCGAGCCGGTCGTCGACGAGCCCGTCGCGTCGTCCGAGATCGAGCGCCCGGAGCCGGCTCGCGTCATCGCCCGTCGTGGCCGCCTCCCGCGCCAGGTCGTCATACAGGAGCCGGTGGTCGTCCTGCCACCGATGCCGCGCCTCGTGAAGGCCTCCGCGAGCTGACGTGTCGTCGTCGGGCCGCGTTGGGACAACGGGCCCTACCTTAGTGTGAGCACACCGACACCCACAGGGAGGGCCGGCTGCCTGTCCCGGCCGCACGCGCTAGAGTCCCGGCACTTTCACGAACTCGTCGGGCGTCAGCGCCCGACGCGTGAACCTGGCGCTGTGAATCGCGCCCTTGAAGTAGTCGATCAGGTTGATCCGCACGCCGATCGCCGTGCGGCCCGCGCCCTGCGGCGCCAGCCTGACCTCGGCTGAGCCCTCGCGAACGCCGTTGACGTAGTTGCTGAACGTGCGTCCGTCATAGACCGTCGCCACGTGGTACCACTGGCCGACCGGATGCAGGCTCTGTCGATTCATCAACGTGGCCTCGTCGGCCGCGCTGAACGCATAGCTGTCCAGGAACCACTCGGTGCCCTGGATCCGGACCTCGAACAACACGCGATGCGATGACCCTGCTTCCTGCAGGTGGAACCAGCGCTGTTCGCGATTGCCGCCGTCGGGCCTGAAGATCGCTTCCCACGTGAAGGCCTCCGCGTCAGCCAGCGGATGCACGTCGACGAACAGCGCATCGTCGACGCCATCGAACTCCACGGCGGCGCCGAGCGGTGTGTCGACGACGCGGGGATCACCGAGGCGGGTCGTCGGATGGCCGCCAAGCACGTCGAGGCGATCGAAGCGCCAGGTGGTCGACGCCTCGTCGGCGGGGTGCGAGCCGGCCGGGGGACCGTCGGCCGCG
>DATJTM010000529.1:0-9173 GCA_035503395.1 Luteitalea sp. | reverse complement strand
ACGTCCTTCGAATCCAGATCGAGGTGGTTGGTCGGCTCGTCGAGCAGCAGCAGGTTGGCCGGGCGCAGCAGCATGCGCGCGACCGCCAGCCGCGTGCGCTCGCCGCCCGACAGCACCCCCGCCTTCTTGTACACATCGTCGCCGGCAAACAGGAAGCCGCCGAGGATGTTCCGGATCGTCGGCACCATGTGCATCGGCGAGCCGTCGGCCAGCGTTTCGTAGACCGTCCGCGTCGGCTCGAGCCGATTGGCCTCGTCCTGCGCGAAGTACTGCATCACGACCTGATGGCCCTCGGTGCGGGTGCCCGTGTCCGGGGCCTCGGCGCCCGACAGCATCCGCATCAACGTCGACTTGCCGGCCCCGTTCGGACCGACGAGGGCGACGCGATCGCCGCGCTCGATGAGCAGGGACAGGTCCTTGAAGATGACCTTCTCGTCGTACCGCTTGGCGACGTGCGACAGCTCCAGCACGCTGCGCCCGCTCTTGGCGCACTCCGGGAAGGTGAAGTGGACCTTCTTGCGTTCCGGCGGGACGTCGATCGGCACCACCTTCTCCAGCGCCTTGATCCGGCTCTGGACCTGCGCCGCCTTGGTCGCCTGGTAGCGGAAGCGGTCGACGAACATCTTGATCCGCGCCACCTCCTCGTCCTGCTCCCGCTTCATCGTCCGCAACCGCTCCATCCGCGCCTCGTGCTCGCGCAGGTAGAAGGAGTAGTTGCCCTGGTAGTCGGTGATGGTGCGGAGACTGAGGTCGGCGATGCGAGTGACGACGGCGTCGAGGAAGAAGCGGTCGTGCGAGACCAGCATGACGGCGCCGGGGTACTCGCCGAGGTACTCCTCAAGCCAGTTGCGGGCGTCGAGGTCGAGGTGGTTGGTCGGCTCGTCGAGCAGCAGCAGGCTGGGACGCTGGAGCAGGAGCTTGGCCAGCGCAATGCGCATCTGCCAGCCGCCGGAGAACGTGTCGGTGGACTTCTCGAGGTCGGACTCCTCGAACCCGAGCCCGCGCAACACCGTGGCGACACGCAAGTCCATGGTGTAGCCGTCGAGCCGCCGGAACTCCTCCTGCCCCTCGCTGTACCGGATCAGGGCCGTCTCGTGCGTCGCATCGTCCAGCGACGTGTCGGCGAGCTGTTCCTCCAGGCGGTGAAGGTCTTCCTTCAGGGCAAGGAGCGGTCCGAAGGCCTGGCGCGCCTCGTCAACGAGCGTCCGGCCGCCGTACTCGAGGCCGTCCTGCGGCAGGTAGCCGATGGTCAGGTCGGACGGCGTCACCACCTGCCCGGCGTCTGGCTCGTCGATCCGGGCCAGGATCTTCAGGAGCGTCGTCTTGCCGGCTCCATTCGGCCCGCACAGCCCCACCCGATCGCGCGCATTCAACTGCCAGGTCACATCGTCCAGCAGGACGCGATCCGCGAAGGCCTTGCGAAGTCCGACGAGTTGCAACATCAGGGGGATCGTAACAGTCGGCCTTGGGCCATCGGCCTTCGAAGTACAAACCTCCTTCGCCGTTCGCCATTCGCCGTTCGTCGTTGCCCGTCGTCGTCCGTCGTCCGTCGTCCGTCGTCCGTCGTCCGTCCGTGAGGCAGGGACGGCTCGCCGAGCCGTCCGTCAGTCATTTTCGCCCGTCGCGGATGATGATGTCGTTGTGCTGGAAGCGACGGACCGCCGAGACGGCGGTCCCTACCACCGATACCCTGCACCCTGCACCCTGTACCCGGTACCCGGCACCCGGCACCCGGTGCATTCCTTGCACTTGTCGTGAGGCAGGAGCGTGCCAATGTCCGTTTCTGTCCTCACTGGAGACCAGCTCCGACCCCTGCAGGTGTCCGAGCCAACCATTTCGCGCCTCGTGCGTCAGAAGAACAGGACACGGGGAGGCGAAGCCCCGGAGCCTGCTGCACAGCAGATGACGTCCACCGACGAGGAGCTCGTCACCCGTT
The DNA here is from genome assembly GCA_035503395.1 of Luteitalea sp. GTDB lineage: Bacteria > Acidobacteriota > Vicinamibacteria > Vicinamibacterales > Vicinamibacteraceae > Luteitalea. The sequence continues at coordinate 7,237 of DATJTM010000529.1, read as the reverse complement.
CCGCGGGTGGCGACATGGAGAGCTTCAACCAGCTGGTCGTGCGCTGGGAGCGGCCGATCTATGCCCTGGCCTACAGGGTGATCGGGCGCGAAGAAGAGGCGCGCGATCTCGTGCAGGAGGCGTTTCTGCGGGCGTACCGTTCGCTGGGCGGCTTCCGTGGCGACGCCAAGTTCTCGTCGTGGCTGTACCGCATCACGCTGAATCTCTGCCGCGACTGGATTCGCCGGCAGAAGCGTGCGCCGTTCGTCGAGGCCCCTGATGGCGTCGACGTGATCGAGCTCGCGGGCGAACAGGGCCCGGTGGAGTCGGTCGAAGATCTGGTGGCGCGCCGCGACCTCGGCGCCGCCGTGAACCGCGCGATGGCTGCGCTGACCGACGATCAGCGCAAGGCCATCGTCTTGAAGGAATACCAGGGGCTGACGTTCCAGGAGATCGCCGATCTGCTGGATTGCCCCTTGAGCACAGTGAAGACACGGCTCTACCAGGGCCTGGTCGTGCTCCGGCGAGAGCTGGAGCGGCAGGGCATCACCGCCGACGCGGTGCTCACCCATGCCAGGCCAGCCTCTGGCGCGGAGTCGCGCCGACGCTGACCCGGATGTAGATGACTGACGCGAACCGCTGCCCCGACCCCGAAGCCCTGCTCGTCCTGATGTATGACGATGAGGGAGAGCCAGATGAACGGGCAGCCCTCGCGGCGCATGTCGCCAGCTGTGGCGCCTGCGCCCACGTCGTGGGGTCGCTGGATCAGACGCGCGGCATGCTGGGTGCCTGGCACGCTCCCCGGATGCCGCTCGGGTTCGCCCTCGTCCAGGAGTCTCGCCCGTCGTTCGGCCGGCAGTTCCTCTACAAGAGTGGCCTCGCCGCCGCGGCCGTGCTGGTCCTCGCCGCCGCGTCATCGCTTGCCCAGATCGAAGTCAGGTACGACGCGAATGGCTTCGCGCTCCGCACCGGCGCCAGCCAGGCGGCTCCTGCCGCGGCCAGCGCTGCTGCGCCGGACCCGGCACCGGCGGCCGGGCGTCAGCTGACCGCCGGCCCGCCGAACGCCCAGTACCTGGCGCAGGTGGCCAGCGGCGACTCGCCCTGGCGTGCCGACCTGGAGCTGCTCAGCACGCAATTGCGGTATGAGCTGGCCCGTCAGGCCGAACAGATCCGCGCCGCCCGGATGGCGACGCCGGTCGTGATGACGGCCGCCGCGGTCCCGGCCCAGACCGGCCCGCGGCGCACGCTCTCCGACGAGGAATTGGTGAAGCGGGTGCAGGACCTGCTCGACCAGAGTGAGGTGCGGCAGCAGCAGAACCTCGCCCTCCGCGTCACCGAGATCGGCCGTCAGTTCGAGCTGCAGCGTCAGGCCGACATCGTCCAGGTGGAGCAGACGCTGACCCGCATCGAGCAGCAGCGCAACGAGTTGTTGCGTCGCGTCTCGGCGACACAGCCGCGGCCCTGATCCGCGCGTCTTTATTCCCGTGCCTGTCGACCCGTCCCAGTCTTCTGGCCGTCGCGGTGCTGCCGTGCGGTTCCTTCGGCGTCCCTGGCGCCGCACCGGCGCGCTGGCCGTTGCCGTGATGGCCGCGGGGTCACCTGCCGTCGCGCAGCCGCCCACGCTCACGTTGCCGCCCGCGAGCGGCCCGGCCCGGCCCGACGCCAATCGCGGCGCTGCGCTGACCGCCCGCTACCACATGCGGCAGATGGAGAACGTGCTCGAACGAGCCGTGCAGCACGCCGCCGACATGATGCGGCGCCGACTGCAGGCGGTCACGCCCGACGTGCTGGCGCTGGCCGGCGCGCCGCGAGCCCAGGGTTTCCGCATCGACGGCTACGGGCTGTTCTTCTCGGTCGAGGTGCCGCGCCTCAGCGAAAGCGTCAACTGGGCCCTCCGCGTCCTGAGTCAGGACAGCGACGAGCGCGTGCTCGCGTCGTTGCAGAAGGTCGCCACCTCCGAACAGGACCCGGTGCTCCGGGCCGACCTCGAACGGGCGATGCGGACCATCCAGATGCAGCTGGCGACCATCGGCGGGCCGGGCGCCGGCAGTGCGCCGGCGGCGACCGCGGCATCGCGTCGCCTGACGACATCGACGGCGTCGGCGGCACCGCCCGCCTCGACGCCCTCGACGAGCGAGGCCGCGGGCACGTCGTCGGCGGCTTCGTCGGCGGTGTCGGCAGCGGACCACGTATCCGCGGCCGAGAGCAACGCCACCGTGCCACCTGCGCCGCCTCAGGTGGCGACGCTGTCGCCCGGTCCGGTCGTGGCTCCGGCCGAGACGCCGGTCGAGCAGGCGCCGATGCGCGATCCGAGCGTGGCCTACGAGGATGAAGTGAAGCAGGCCCTCGTCGATGCGGTCCTCGACTATGCGGGCTCACTGCAACTGCCCGCCGTCGAATGGGTCACCGTGGCTGCACGCGATGCCGGCTACGTGGCCTTTCCCGATGCGGTGTCGGACATGGTCACCGTCACACTCAGCGTTCGCGTCTCCGACCTCATCGACTTCCGCGCCCAGCGCCTCACCCGCGACGAAGCCCGTGCGCGGGTGGTCATCAGGGAGTTCTGAACGCATGGCTGTCGCGCCGCGCCGGCTCGTCACCATCGGCGGTGGCCCGCCCGGCGGCGCCACTCGTGGTCTGCGCTAGAATCCGCCGCATGTCGCGCCTGCTTCGTGGATCGGTCGTGCTCATGCTGGCCCTGGCCGGCGTCACGGGATGTGGGGGCTCGGCCACCGTTCCCGAAGCGATCGAGGTCTACGAACTCAAGACCGGGTATGACGATGGGGGACGGGAGGCGGGGCAGAACCGCCTCCTGCCGACGATTGCGTTCAAGGTCCGCAACAAGGCGAGCCGCACCGTGCACAGCGTGCAGTTCAACGCCGTCTTCCGCGTGATTGGCGACAGCGAGGAACTCGGCGCCCAGTTGATTCGCGGCATCGATTACAGCGGCCTCGCGGCGGGTCAGTCCACCGGCCCGTACGTGCTGCGCTCGACGTTCGGCTACTCGGGTGAGCAGGCCCGCGTCGAGATGTTCCAGCATCAGAGCTTCCAGGACGTGCAGGTCGAACTCTTCGCCAAGCAGGGCGGCGACCAGTGGGTGAAGCTCACCGAGCAGGTCGTCGAGCGGCAGCTGCTCGCCATCGCTCCCGCCGCGGCCGCCAAACAGTGACGCCGCCTCACACTGCGGCCACCCCGTCCGCGTCGACCCCGCCTCCGCAACTCGAACGCCGACTGTCGGCCTACGACGCCGCCGCGGTCGTCGTGTCCAACGTCATCGGCAGCGGCATCCTGTTCATGCCGGCGATCGTCGCCGGCATGGTGGGCAATCCGGCCGCGCTGCTCGCGGTGTGGCTCGGTGGCGGCGTGCTCGCCTTCGCCGGCGCGATGGCGTACGCGGAACTCGCGGCACTGCGGCCGCGCTCGGGTGGCGAATACGTCTACCTGCGTGAGGCGTTCGGCCCGCTGGCGGCGTTCCTCACCGGCTGGGCCTCGTTCGTCGCCGGGTTTTCTGGCGCGATTGCGGCGACGTCGATGGGCCTGGTCGGCCTGCTCGATCGCTTCTTCCCGGGCGTGGGCAACTCGGCGCCGTGGGTCAGCCTGCCGCTCGGTGTCGTCTCGTTGAGCCTGTCGCCGCAGCAGCTGCTGGCGATCGTCGTGATCGTCGCCCTGTCGGTGGTGCACGGCCTCGGCCTCGGTCCGGGGCGGGTCGTGCAGAACGCGCTGGCGCTCGTCAAGGTGATGGCGCTGGTCGTCTTCGTTGCCGCCGGCCTCTCGATCGGTCAGGGATCGGTGACGCATTTCTCGGCAGCGCCCGACGCCACCTGGACCCTGTCCGGCCTGTTGCTGGCGCTGATTCCGGTGATGTTCAGCTACTCGGGCTGGAATGCGGCCGCCTACATCGCCGAGGAAGTGAAGGACCCGGGGCGCAACGTCCCGCGGGCGCTCGCCATGGGCACCATCGCCGTCGTCGTGCTCTTCGTGGCGATGAACGTCGTGTATCTGTATGCGCTCGACATCCGCGCGATGTCGTCGGTGCAGGTGCGGGTGGTCGACGCTGCCGCCGAGGTCCTGTTCGGGCCTGGTGCCGCGACCGTGCTCGTGGTCGTCGGCATCTTCATCGCGCTCGGCACCATCAGCGCCAACATCTTCGCGGGACCGCGTGTGTACTACGCGATGGCGCGCGACGGCCTGTTCCTGAAGGCCGCGGCGCAGGTGCATCCGAAGACGCAGACGCCGCTCGTGGCGATCGTCGCCCAGGCCGTGTGGAGCGTCCTGCTGGTGCTCACCGGCACGTTCGCGCAGCTGGTGAACTACACCGGCTTCACCGTGGTGCTCTTTGCGGGCGTTGCCGTCCTCGCGCTGTTCGTGCTGCGTTGGCGCGAACCGCAGGCCCCGCGTCCGTTCACGGCGCTGGGATATCCGATCGCGCCGGCGCTCTTCGTGGTGGCGAGCGCGGCGATGGTCGTCAACGCGATCTGGCGTGAGCCGTATCCGTCGCTGGCCGGCATGGCGATCCTCGCGACCGGCGTGCCCGTGTACTGGCTGTTCCGCCGCACGATGTCTGCATCGCAGGCCTGACCAACCCGACGCGCATCAGTCCCCCGCCCGCGGCAGGCTCAGCGCCGTCGCGATGGCGATCGCGATCATGGCGTCCAACACCGCGCCGGCCCACAAGGTGCCGGCGCCGGTCTCCACGGCCGCCGCTCCCCACGCCAGCGCTCCCGCGAGCTTCACGGCGACGCCGAAGATCCAGAGATAGGCTCGCGTCGCCGGCGCCGGCAGACACCACGCGCCAGCCGCCACGCCCAGAAGGAATACCGCTGCGCAGGCGCTCAGCAGCCTCGCCGCAACCGTCTGCGCGCCGTCGACACCCGCGAGCAGCACGTCCGGCCGGAACAGCAGAAAGGCCCCTGCAACGAGGTTGCAGAGGCCCAGGAGGTGCGCCAGCACTCGCGGCCGCATGGCCGCGAGTCTACGCGAACGATGGTGACTACTGCCGCTTCAGGTCCGTCTTGTACGTCGTGGTCTGGCCGACGACGATGGTGACGTTGAAGGTCGTGGGCGCATAGCCGGGGGCGCGCAGTTCGATGCGGTGCGGCCCTTCGGTGATCTTGAGGCGCTGCATCGCGCCGTCGAAATCGTCGACCCGGCCGGCCAGGAAGCCATCGACCAGCACTTCGGCGTCGCGCGGTTCGACCTTCAGCCGCAGGCCCCCGGTCGGCGCGTTCGGATCGAGCGGGTTCGGCGTCCCCGGCGCCGCCACACCGGCGTCCTCGTCATCGTCGTCGCGGGTGTAGTTGCCACCGCCACCACCCCAGCCGCCACCGCCGACTCCGCCGCCGCCCCAGTACGGGTCGACCCACGGGTAGCCGCCGTAGCCGCCATAGCCACCGTTGTAGAACCCGCTCCACATCCACGGATCCCAGAAGTAGCCGAGACCGAGGCCGCCGAAGCCCCACGGGTAGAAGTACCAGTTGTCGGGGCCCCAGAAGACGGGACCCGAGATGATCGGCGGCAGCGTCGCCACCGACCCGCGCGCCACCCCGTACCCGGTCACCGGAGCGCCGTTGCGGGGGCGCGAATATCCAGGAACCGCGTAGGGACCGGAACCGCCTGGTCCGCCCCCGGACACGCGCGCCGGCCGCCGGTTGGTGCCACCCGACGACGGACGTGGTTCGCTGGGCCGCGACGAGACGCCGCTGCCCCCCCAGGGCGAGCCGCCGCCGCCGTCGCGTGGCGAGGCGACCCGACCCGTGCCGCCGGAGTCGCCGCCGCCGGAGCGCGTGCTGCCGCCACCACCGCCTCCGCCGCCCCCGTCACCGCCGGGATTGCGCGGACGCTGTCCAGCCAACAGGGCCTGTGGCGCCGTGATGAGGATGCATCCGGCGAGAATCGCCGTGGTCAGTCGTGAAGTCTTCATGGTGTGCTCCGGACGTGTGTGTCCGTGTCACGAATTTGCAACAAGTCTGCCACGCACGACTGACGGCCTGTCGCGGCACTCCGAGTGGCAGCGGCAGCGGTGTCCCCGCGAGGCGGCAGGCCTCCGTCGTCAGGACAGGACAGCACGGTGCCTTCCAGGAAGACAGGTGAAGGGTAGGATAGGGAGCCCGTGAGACGCGCCCGTCCCCGCCTGCTGATCGTGTTGACCGCCAGTATGCTCCCGTTCGCGGTGGCGTGCGGCAAGAAGGGGCCGCCCCTGGCGCCGCTCCGACCGGCTCCTGCCGCGGTGGCCGATATCGCCGCCACCCGCCTGGGCGAGGTCGTCCAGTTGCAGGTGCCGCTGCCGGCGACCAATGCCGACCGGACCGCACCGGCCGACCTCGCGCACGTCGACATCTACGCGGTGACGGGCAAGCCCGAAGGACCGCTCGGACGCGCCCTGACCGTGCGTGAGATCGAGACGCTCCTGACGCGTGTGCAGCGGATCGAGGTGCAGCCGCCTCCGCCGCCCGATGCCGAGGAGGCTGACCAGCCAGCAACGCCAGCGGTGCCAGCGACGGCCGCGCCGGCCGACCCGAGGCCCGCGCAGGGGGCGACGGTGCGCGTCGAGGAAACGCTGACTGACGCGATGCGGACGAGCGTCTTCACTCATCCCGACGCCGAGAAGGTGGCGCGCGTGCGCGCGGCCGCCGGCGATGAGATCGACGAGGCACCGGTCCCGTCGACCGACGGCACCGGACGTCCGCTGCTGTGGCCGCAGCCGGCCACGATCACGGCTCGCCAGTACATCGCGATTCCGTATTCGACGCGCAACCGGGCCGGCGCGCCGTCCGCACCGCTGGCCGTGTCGCTCGAACCGGCGCCCGCCGCTCCGGCTGCACCGGCCGTGACGCACGACGCCAGTGCGTTCACGATCACGTGGGCGCCACCGCCAGGCACGCAATTGCCCGTCCAGGCGACGGTGACGCCGGCTGCCTACAAGGAAGCGATCTCGGCCAAGCAGCTCGATACGCTGCTGCCCGCCAAGCCCGTCGTGAACTACGGCACGCCGCACACCTATCGGGTGTACGAAGTGCCGGCGCCTGGCGCCACGGTCACCGCCCCGGCGTTGATCAACACCGCGCCGATCGAAACACCGTCGTTCGTCGATCCGCGCATGGCCTTCGGTGTGCCCCGGTGTTATGCCGTGCGTACGGTGCAGAGTCGCGGTGCCGTCACCATCGAGAGCGCGCTGTCGCCGCCGACGTGCGTCACGGCGGTCGACACCTACCCGCCGCCGGCCCCGACCGGGCTCGTGGCGGTGGGCAGCGAAGGCGGC
>DATJTM010000528.1:0-9436 GCA_035503395.1 Luteitalea sp. | reverse complement strand
GAACGACGAGGCCGCCACGACAAAGGCCGCGGACGACAGAAGGAGCCGAACGAAGAAATGGTGGCGACGCGAGTGCGTGAACGTCACGGCTCGCATCGGTGTGCAAGCACGGTTCCATCGACGTTCGGCCGGAAGTCTGCGGTATGGCGCGACGGACGCAGCTGCGCGTGTCCTCTATGGCTGTCGACCAGTCCTCGCGAGAGGTCGACGGGGCGTGTGTGTTCAACGTAAGTGTCAGCTAACTTGTATCGTCGCCGATACAAAATTTACGAGCTTGACAATCCATCCGACCGATTGCGTGGCCGAGGAACCGACCGACAAAGTCGGTCGGCTACGAAATGGCAGGCGTAGGGGCGTTCCGAAGGCCGTTTGACGAACGCCGACTGTTCGTCAGTCGGAGATGAGTCGATACCCGATGCCCCAGACCGTACGGATCATGCGGGGGCGCCTTGGATTGCTCTCGATCTTCTTGCGAAGGCGACTGATCAGGAGGTCGACGACACGGTTGTCGGGAGGGGCGGCCTCGCCCCACACGTCACGACGCAGGCGATCGCGGCTCACGACCTGATCGGCGCGCGCGGCCAGCAGGCCGAGCACGGCGAACTCGCGTGGTGTCAGCGGGATGCTGCGGGTGGTATCGACGAGGGCACGCTCCCGAGCGTCGAGACGCCATCCGAGTGGGAGCGCCAGCGAGGCTGGTAGATCGTGGTCGGTCCGCTCGCGGCGTCGCAGCAGGGCCCCGACGCGCGCCTGCAGTTCGCGGGGACGAAATGGTGCGGTCACGAAATCGTCGGCACCACTCTCGAGGCTGTCGATCGCGTCGCTGTCGCGGGCCCGCGTGCTGAGCATCAGCAATGGTGTGTGCACGTTGGGCCCCGACGCACGGATGGCCCGGCATACCTCCATGCCGTCGAGGCCGGGCGCATCGACGTCGATCAGAACCACGTCGAAGCGACCGCCGTGCGCGCGCCGCAGGCCCTCGACCCCGTCACCCACATCGAGCACGGCGAAGCCCAGGTCGTCGAGAGGCGCCCGCAGGAGCCGTCGAACCGTCGTATCGCCTTCGACGATCAGGGCGCGACGGTGCGGCTCCGGTTCCATGACCGTCATCCAGACGGCCGTCGGCCGGGTTTGGCCGTCGCCTGGCGTGTAAAGAAATGTAAAGCGCGACGCGCGACTACTGAGTGGGTCGGCGAAATGCCGTCAGGCCCTGCAGATCGTCGAGAAACGCCGCGGCATCCACCGGCTTGGTGAGATAGGCGTCATAACCTGCCTCGAGCGCCCGGTTGCGGTCGTCGAGGCGCGCGTGGGCGGTCACGGCCACGGCGCGCACACCCGGATGGCGCTGCCGCAGGCGCGCCAGCAACATGTAGCCGTCCATGTGCGGCATGCCGATGTCGGCAATCACGACGTCGGGCCGCCACGTGTCGACACGGGCCAGCGCGCTCGCCCCATCTGGGCAGGCCACCGCGTGGCCGCCCGCCCCTTCGACCAGCGTGACGATGAGGTCGCGCGAGTCCTCGACGTCGTCGACGACGAGCACGGTCCGCCCGTCGAGGCAGCCCGGCGCGGCGGCGACGGAGGCCCCACGCCGCATCTGGCCGTCGCGCTCGACGCGAGCCGCCGCCGGCAGCCACACGGTCATGCGCGACCCGCGGCCCGGACCTTCACTGTGCGCCTCGACGCGGCCGCCGTGCTGCTCGACGAGATGACGCGTGATGGCGAGACCCAGGCCCAGACCGCCATGCTGGCGCGTCGATCGCCCATCGCCCTGACGGAAACGCTCGAACACGTGCGGCAGGAACAACGGATCGATCCCCTGCCCGTCGTCGATCACGTCGAGCCGCACGCCGCCTTCCACCGAGGCAGCGTGGATGCTCACGTGTCCACCCGCGGGCGTGAACTTGACGGCGTTCGAGAGGAGGTTGCCGAGCACCTGCTGCAGGCGCTTGGGATCGCCTTCGAGCACCGGCAGATCGGCCGACACCTGTCGTTCGAGGACGACGCCCTTGGCGGCTGCCGTCGGCGCGACGCCGTCGAGGGCGCCATCGACCAGCACCGGGACGCCGATTGGCAGGCGTTCGAGTTCGAGCTTGCCGGTGATGATGCGCGACACGTCGAGGATGTCCTCGATCAATTGCGCCTGCAGACGCGCGTTGCGCCCGATTACATCCAGTGCCTGCGCCGTGCGGCCTTCCGCGAGCTGGCCACGTTCCAGAAGCTGTACCCAGCCGAGGATGGCGTTCAGCGGCGTTCGCAACTCGTGCGAGAGCGTGGCGAGGAATTCGTCCTTCGAGCGGCTTGCCTCCTCGGCGAGCGCGAGGCGCGCCAGTTCGGCCTCCTTGCGGCGCGTCGCCATGATGCACACGCCCGTCATCCTGGCCGGCCGCCCTGCCTCGTATTCGACGCGGCCCTTGCCTTCGACCCAACGCATGGTGCCGTCGGGCGAGAGGATGCGGTACTCCACGTCGTGGGGAATACCTTCGGTGAGCGCGCGGCTGGCCGAGGCGAGGACGCGCGGGCGATCGTCGGGATGGATCTCGCGTTCGTAGCTCGCGAAGGTCCCGTCGAAGGTGCCGGCCGGCAGGCCGTGCAGCGTCGCCAGGTTCTCGGACCACTCGACGTTGTTGGTCGACAGGTCCCATTCCCAGGTGCCCATCGACGCGGCGTCGAGCGCGAACCGCAGGCGCTGCTCGCTGCGGCGCGCCTTCTGTTCAGCGACGGTCCGCTCGATCGCGAAGGCCACCTGCGAGGCGATGAGTGTCGCCAGCTGCAGTTCGTCGTCGGCCAACGCCCGAGGCGCCGGGCTGTAGAGCATGAACTTGCCGATCACGCCGCCGCCGCTCATGAGCGGGATGAACGCGAGTGCCGCGATGCCCTCGGCCTCGATGGTCGGCCGGAGCGCCGTGAAGGATGGTTCTGCCGCCACGTCGGCGACGACGAGCGGCGATGCGTTGGTGGCACCGAAGAGCCAGGGCGAATGTCCCTCGACCGCAGACCGGTAGCCGTCCGACACGCCCCGCCAGGCAACAAAGCGCATCACTCTTGCGTGGTCGAACAGCAGCACGGCGGAACGATGCACGCCGAGTCCGTCCTCGAGCGCCGTGAGCGCCGCCTGATAGATGGCTTCGAGGCCGTCGGCCCGGTCGATTTCCCGGATCAACGCGAGGCACACACCCATCTGGGGATTGGCCGTCGTCAACATGGCTGTTCCGGCATTGTGTCACCGGCAGCGGGCAAGGCAAGCCAAGTTGTCGATCAGCCACGCCCCTCAGTCGGCCGGCCAGTGATACAAATGGCCGCGCACACGCAATCACCTGGAGGTGAGATGCCCGATCGACGCGAGTTCCTCGCTGCCACAGCAGCGCTCGTCCCGTCGCTGGCCTGGCAGGCGCCGTCGCCCGGCGAATGGGGCACGCCGGTCTTCGACCTGCACTACCACCCGCGTCCCGATCCGGCGGCGACGATCGCGCACTTCGACGGCGCCGGCATCACCAGGGGCAATCTCCTCACCCGGGCATCGGCCGGCGACCAGGTGAAGGCATTGCAGGCCGCCGCACCAGGCCGCTTCATCTGGTTCGGCAGCTACGACGTGAGCCAGCCGGATGCCGAGCAGGTGCTGACCCGCGCCATCAAGGCCGGCGCCCAGGGGTTTGGCGAGATGAAGTTCCACGTCGCCGCCGACGCCCCGGAATACCGCCGCGCCTATGCGCTGGCCGCCGACCTCAACGTGCCGCTCCTGATCCACTTCCAGGAGGTCGACCACTTCCCCAACGAAGGCACCTGGGCGACCGGGTACGCGAAGGTCTTCGAGGGCATCCTGAAGGCGTTTCCGAAGACCACGTTCATCGGTCATGCCGACGCGTTCTGGGCAAACGTCAGCAAGGACTATCACAACGAGGCGGCCTATCCGACCGGCACGATCGCACCCGGCGGCATCACCGACAAGCTGCTCGCCGACTATCCGAACCTGTACGGCGACCTGGCGGCCAACTCGGGCAACAACGCGCTGTCGCGCGACCCGGACTTCACCGCCGACTTCCTGCGGCGGCACAGTCGCAAGCTGATATTCGGGAGTGACTGCGCGTGCCGCGACGGACATGGCAATGGCGTCAGCCAGAGCAACAATCCGGCGGCGGCGCGGATGTCGGGCAAGTGCGTGGCGCGCGAAACGCTCGGGCTGCTGAAACGCACCGTCACGCCAGAGCTGTTCAAGACCCTCACGTGGGACAACGCGCACGCGTTGCTGCGCATTCCCAGTTGACGCGTCACGGGGTCCGGCGCTGACACAGATGTCGGACGGCTCGGCGAGCCGTCCCTACCTTATGCCTAGGGCCTTGGGCCTTGGGCCTTGGGCCTTGGGCCTTGGAACTTCAGACTTGAGACTTGAGACTTCTTAATCAGCCTTGGCCGCTGAATAGGCCTCGACGACGGGCTTGCCGGCCCAGCCCTTCGGCTCGTCGACGGAGAGCAGCCACAGGACGGTGGCCGCAGTGTCCATCGTCATCAGGTGGGGGCGAGCGAGGGCTCCCGCCTTCACACCTTCGCCCCACGCGATCCACGGGATCGTCACGTCCTGCGGATCGTCGCTCCCGTGGTCGGTGCCGTGGCCGCCGTGGTCGGCGGTGACGATGACCGAGAACTCGCCCTTGCCGAAGGCCTGCTCAGCCGACGCAATCAACCGCGCGACCGCCTGATCAGCTTTCCGGACCGCGTGGCCGTACTGGTCGGTCATCCAGCCGTAGGCGTGACCGGCAGCGTCGGGCTCGGCGAGATGCACGAACAGCACGTTGGGACGTCCGTCCTTCAGGTAGGCCGCGACGTCGCCCACCGTGCGGTCGCTCGACCAGCGCCCGAACCAGCCGCCAGGCGCCTGCGAGTAGTCGAGCGTGCCGTCCACCTGGAGCGCTTCGAACTTCGCCTTGCTGAAAAAGGCAGCGGTGCTGTAGCCGTGCGCGCGCACCACACCGAAGACGGTCGGTACACCCACGGTCTCCGTGTCGGCCGTGACCACATTGTTCCAGAGCACGCCATGCCGTTCGGGTGGCAATCCCGTGAGCATCGAGGTGTGCGACGGCAGAGTCTTGCTGGGATGAATGGTGCTCGCCGCCAGCGTGTAGCTGCCTTCGCGCATCAATCGCTGCAGCGTGGTGGCGTGGTATGCCGCGATGGCGTCTGGACGCAGCCCGTCGATCGACACGATCAGCACGTGGCGGCTGATCCGCGCGTCTGGCAATGGCGCCCCCTTGGGCAACGCCGCCGAGCGAACGTAGTGGGCGCCGCACGCCGTATTGAAGAAAGCGCCGAGCGCGGCCGCCAGTGCAAGGGCAGGAACGATTCGTCGGGTCATGGTGCGTCGGGTCACGTGCGTGCCAGCGGGACGGGCAGACGCCCGGGCCGGACACCATTGTGACGTACGCCGGCGCGCCCCGGTTGCCTGGCGGGGGCGCCTCAGCCTGACGCGCGTCATCGACGCGCAGAGGCGCATTCCGGCGCCCCTGCGCATCCTCCTGACTACCTGCGGCGACCGACGGCCTTCTTGGCGGTCCGCTTCGGTGCACCCGTCTTCTTGGCGGTGCGGCTCGCGGCCGCGCGCTTTGCGGTCCCCTTGCGGGCCGTGGCACCCACGGCTCGCTTGAAGCGCCCGCTCAGCGTGTCCGAGGCGTCGTCCTCTTCCTCGTCGCCTTCCTCGGGGTGCGCATTGGCCGCGGCCTGCTGATTGATCCCCCCTTCGGCGAGGCCACTCAACTTCTGGTCGGCGGCCTTCTCCTGATCGAGGATTTCCTGCAGCAGGTCGGCTGCTTCGGTGTGCCCCATCGCCTGCGCCCAGGCGACCAGCGTGCCGTAGGCCGCCATCTCGTAGTGTTCGGCCCGCTGGCCCGACGCGATCAACGCGGCATCCATCGTCTCGTCGTCGAAGTCTTCCTCCATCACCGACTTGCCTTCCTCGAGGATGCCGGCGATGCCGTCACAGTGCTTGCCCCGCACCTTCTCGTCGAGGCTGGCAAAGACCTGCTCGAGCTTCTGGACCTGACCACGAGTCTCCTCGAGATGGTCGAGGAATGCCGTCCGCAGCTCGTCGTCACTCGCCGCCTTCGCCATCTTCGGCAGCGCCTTGATCAGTTGCTTCTCCGCGTCGTACGCATCACGGAGCTCGTCGAGAAACGCGTCATGAAGTGCTTTCGCCATCGTGGGCCTCCGAGGTCTGTCGGCCGCGTCGATGCGGCTCGTTCGCCCTGAGCCTTTTCATGTTCGATGCCAACCACGCGCGGCGCCGCCCGATCACGCCGGCACGGTGGGGCCGGTTGTACGGAAGCCGTCGCGTCGACGTTCTTCCTTGACGGCTCGCGGCGATTCCACGGACGATTCGCCGAACGGCCCATTGCCATGCAGACAGCGTTCGCCCTCGACGACGCGCGCCTCATCGCCCGGATGACGGTGTCGGGGACGTACGTCCACGAGGGGGTCGTCGCGTTGCTCGAGCGCCTGCAGGCGGAGCGTGCATGGGGCTATGGCGTGTTGTTCGACATGCGTACGCTCGACGTGCAGCCGACGTCCGCCGATCTCGCGCGGGTCACCGAGACCATCGCCGGCATGAGTACCGAGGAGAAGCGGGGACCGCTGGCGCTGCTCGTGCGCGAGGGCGAGCAGTATGCGCGCGCCTGCGCGTACTGGGCGCTGGGCAAGAACCGGGGCCGCGACATCGACATCTTCCGCCATCCGGACGAAGCCGAAGAATGGCTGCGTGAGCAACTGGGGACGAGCTGAACTCGAATCAGTGCGAGGCGGTGGCCTGCGCGAGCGCCGCCACTACGTCAGCCGGGCACCGAGCCGCGAACGTCTGCAGGTGCGTATCGACGCCGGTCGCTGCGGCGTCGATGACGTACGACACGAGGTAGCGCCGATCGTCGTCGCGCATCGCCCGGCCCGCCGCCGACGCGCGGATCGCGTCGAGCAGCCTGGGCTCGTCCTGCTGCAACCGACCCGCGTCACCCTCGGTGTACCGCAACGCGTCCGCGCCAGCCGTCAGGATCGAGACCGCCACCGACGCCTCCGCCACGGACGCCGCCTCGATACCCGACGCCAGCAGGCGGAAGTTCTCGGCGAGGTGTTCGGTGCACATGCCACGCGAGACCAGCACGGTGCGTAGCCACCGTGCATAGCGTTCGAACACCGCCGGTTCACCGGCGGCGAGCGCTTCGTCGAGATAGCGCATGTGATGAAGGCTGTCTTCGTCGGCGAACCCACGACCGCGCGCGCCGTACCGCTCCATCCAGAACGGGTTCTCGTACATCCGATCCAGGACCGCCTGCGACAGCTCGCGTGCCTGGCCGCGCAAGGCCTCGCGAAGCGACTCGTTCATGGCCGCCCCGCCACGCGGGAGGCCACTTCGAGGAGTTCGGCGACATCGCATCCGGCAAACTGCACGTCCAGCTCGGACCCGAGGTTGCCAATCCACTCGCACACCTGACCGCCGATGGCGATCGGCAGGGCGGGTCCCCAGTCGGCGCGGATACGCCTGACGGCATCGCGGACGGCATCGGCGTGGAACGCCATCGTCGCCGACAGGACGACGAGGTGAGGGCGTTGGGCGGCGAGGAACGACAGCAACGTGTGGGTCGGCACGCTCGCGCCGAGGTAGCGCACGTCGAAGCCGGCCACGTCGAGTTCGTCGGCGACCAGCCTGGCCGGCATGTCGTGCAGCTCACCGTCGACGCACGCGACCACGATCTTCAGGCCGTTGCGATCCGTGGGTGGCTCGTGCCGGTAGACCTCGGCCAGGGCGAGCTGCGAGATCGCCGTCGCGACATGTTCCTGCGCGATGCTGATCGTGTTCTCCTGCCACAGCCGCCCGATCTCGCGCTGGGCTTCGCGGATCACGCGTGAGCGTACTGCCGATCGATCCACCGCATCGTCGCGCAGCAGGTCGGCGACGAGACTGACCGCGCGCCGCCGGTCACCGGCCAGCTGGGCGTCGAGATAGGCGGCGCGAATCGGGGTCCAGTCGATGGCGTCGGTCATGGGCGACGAGTGCGAGCGTACTGCATCGGCCTGGCCATGGACATGCGGGTCAGGGCTGCCGCCGGAGCGCGGCGATCACGGCAAAGAGCTCGATCGGATCGATCGGCTTGGGGACGTGATTGTTGAACCCGGCATAGAGGGCCTGGGCGCGATCCTCCACCCTCGCGTGGGCCGTCACCGCGACGGCAGGGGTCATGCCGCCGTTCTCGCGCGACCGCTCGCGCAGCTGCGCGATGAACCAGTACCCGTCACGAACCGGCAGGCCGACGTCCGAGACGATGACGTCCGGCTTGAACGTCGAGACCAGATCGAGGCCGCCCTGCGCGTCGAAGGCGGCCGCCACCTCGGCCTCGCACTCCTGCAGCATCGCCGTCATCATCGCGTTGGCGTCGGCATCGTCCTCGACCACCAGCACGCGAAGGCCGGCGAGCTCGGGCGGGCAGTCGAGCGAGCGACGAGCGGACGTGTCCGCCCGCGACGACGCCTTGCGGACGGCCACCGAGAGCGGCAACCGGACGGTGAACGTGGCGCCGCGACCTGCGCCTTCACTCGCGGCCGCGATCGTGCCGCCGTGCAACTCGACGATGTGACGGGCGATCGCGAGGCCGAGTCCCAGCCCCGACGTGCGGCGATCGAGGCCGCTGTCGGCCTGCCTGAATCGGTCGAACACGTACGGAATGAACTCGGCGTCGATGCCCTGGCCGGTGTCGGCCACCGTCACCTCCACCGACGAGTCGCGCTTCTCGACGAACACCTGCACGCGGCCCTCGCGCGGCGTGAACTTCGTGGCGTTCGACAGGAGGTTGGTGAACACCTGCTGGAGGCGGCTTGCGTCGCCGAGCACGAGCGCCGTCGAGTCGAGAGCCGACTGCAGGCGGATGTGCTTGGCGGTGGCGGCCGGACGCACGGCCGCAATCGACGCTTCCGCAATCGACGCGACGTTGACCGGCGCGACGTCGAACGTCAGCTTGCCGCTGACGATGCGGCTGATGTCGAGCAGGTCATCCACGAGTCGCGACTGCGCCTTGGCGTTGCGCTCGATGGTCTCGATGGCCTGCGCGGCACGTGGCGAAGACGCAGCTTCCTGCCGCAGCAGGTGCAGCCAGCCGACGATGGCGTTTAGCGGCGTGCGCAGTTCGTGGCCGACCGTCGCCAGGAACTCGTTCTTCAGGCGGTCCGCCTCGTAGAGCTGTTCGCTGAGCAGTCGCAACTCCTCGACCCGTCGCCGCATGCCGCCCAGCATCGAGCGGCGCAAGGTCATCGCCGCCTCGCGGGCCCACGGCTCCCACGCGGTGGCGCGGCCCTTGACCACTTCACGCCAGAGCGCGAACGAACCGCGCGGGCTCAGCCGCGGTGGGAATGCGGTGGCGTCGGCGGTCACCGACTTGCGCGGGTCGCCCGCCCAGTTCACGAC
>DATJTM010000527.1:0-7352 GCA_035503395.1 Luteitalea sp. | reverse complement strand
GAAAGGGAATGTGGTGTTCGCGACACTTCCCAGAGCGTCGCAAAGACGATGTCGGGGTTGGCCGGGTCGAGCGTGAGGTCGACCGCGCCCGTGCCTTCGTCGCGAAACAGCGTGCGCGTCCAGGTCTTGCCGCCGTCGGTCGATCGGTACACGCCGCGATCGGGCGTGCGCGCATATGGCTCGCCCAGTGCCGCCACCCACACCACGTCGGGATTGGTCGGATGTACGCGGATACGTCCGATGGTGCGCGTCGGAGCGAGGCCGATCGGCGTGAACGTCTTGCCGGCGTCGATCGACTTGTACAGGCCGTCGCCCTGGATGACGTTGCCGCGCAACTGCACTTCACCGAAGCCGACGTATACGACATCGGGATTGGACGGCGCGACGGCGACCGCGCCGACTGACGATGTCTTGAACTGCCCGTCGCCGACGGCCGCCCAGGTCGCGCCGCCGTCCGTGGTCTTCCAGAGGCCGCCGCCGGTCGCCCCGAAGTAGTACTCCAGGGGACGTCCCGGACTGCCCGTCGCCGTAATCGACCGGCCGCCACGCGCCGGCCCGACGTTGCGCCATTTCAGGGTCGACAGCGGGCTGAGGTCCACCTTCGGCGCTTGCGCCAGGGCCGGGGCGATCCACGCGCCGGACACCAGCGCCAGCCCCACACCCGTCACCACCGCCTTCCGCCTCAGTCTCCCTGCATGCATGTCTTCTCCCTTTGCCGTCTCACGGGCCCGGCCACCCGCCGCGCGCCGATCCTAGCCGGAATGCGCCGGGCTGTCGCGTGGGCTCGACGCCACCGGGCGCTCACCCCGTCGCCCCGTCGACACGTTGCAGAAACTGCGGCATCGCTCGAGACCGCGATCGCAGTTCTCGCACACGTTGAAGCGGTCGTCTTCGCAAGACGGGAGCAAATGCTGACGCGACGTGTGGCGCAACGTTTGCCATGACAGGTGGTGGACACCGGGAGGTTGGCCCGCTCCATCTCCAGACGGGGAACCCGTTGGGGAGGAGGCGTCCATGTGTCGGACCCTGATGGCGGCAGCAGCCGCCGTGCTCGTGTCCGTGCCGGCGATCGGCGCGGCGCAGAGCGTCAACATGGGGAGTACGTTCCATGCCCTCGAGGCCAGAGCACGTCGCCTCAGCACGACCTACACCGACGCCGTGGTGGAGGTGCGGCGTGGCACCAACGGCGACCTCGACGTCGTCGTGCGCGAAGGCAGCGGCGAGCGCGGGCGCCTCCGCGTGGCTGGCGGCGCGCGACGCGTGGAGTGGCAGGCGACCGGCGCGGCGCCCCATGAGTTCGCCCTGCCGGACCAGGCCGCCGTGGGCTTGGACTGGGCAGCGCAGCAGGCCTACGCGCTTCACGCGGATGGCCGTCGATCGGCGAGTGAGGGTCGCGCGCTCGCCCTCGCGGGCGACGATGCCACATGGGACGGGCTGGTGCGGCGCGACCGGCGAGCGTTGCGGAGCAACGGTTCGAGCGGGCAGCTCTCGGCCCGCATCCAGGCGGTGGAAACCGTCTTCGACGAGGTGGTCGTTCGAGCCGCGCTCGACCCGCACACGCGACGTTCGTCGGCGAAGCGCACCGACTATTCGCGCTTCACCGCGACGATTCACGACGCGCGCACCGGCGCCAAACGCGGCTTCGTGCGCTGGTTCGATACCGCGCAGGTCCTGACCTGGAAGATCGAGGGCGGCAGCCAGGGCGTCATCCTTCCCGAACGTCTTCGTGGGGGCTGGACGTTCACACCGACGATGGCGTGGGCGAATGTGCAGGGGTATCAGTTCGTCACGCAGGCGGCCAGGACGCTCGAGGAGCCGCTGCCGTTCGCGGGGATGGTCACGCCGGCGCGGCTGCAGCCGTTCGCGCTGCTCGCGCGGGCAGTGGCGCCCGCACCGGCAGCGGCGTTGTCGCTCGCAGGTGGGTGGGCCGGCGCGGCGGTGTCCGACTCGTGGGCGCGGATCGGCACCTGGTCGCTGCCGGCCTTCGGCGGCGGGACGGCGGCCGCCAACGAACCGGGGTGCGACAACCTCCATTGGCTCGACGGCTCGATCTTCCGCGCGTGTTGCGACGTGCACGACCGCTGCTACGAGAAGGAGGGATGTTCGTCGGGCAGCTGGTTCTGGCCGTTCTCGGGCAGCTGGTCGTGCCAGCGGTGCAACGTCGCGGTCGTGTACTGCTTCTGCACCGTCTCGAACCCGGCGTATTGCGGCGGAGGCAATGGCGGTGGCAGTGGCGGAGGCGACGGCAACGGTGGGTCGTGCACATCGGTGGCGGGCGGCTTCTGTCCAATCGAATGTCAGACGTGTCAGTCACGCTGACAACGCGACGTGGCAAGGAGAACCATGGCTCAGCAGACACACACGTGGGTAATGCCGGCGGTCGCCGCGACCATCTGGCTGTTCGGCCTCGTGATGCTCGGGACGCGCTGGCAAGGAGTCGAGTCGGCGCCGGGGGTCTGGACGGATGCGGTGTCGCTGCAGCGCTGGGTGCTGTTCTGGGCCGGACTGTTCGTCGGCGCCGGCCTCGTCGCGCCGTGGATGCCACGCTGGCGCCATCGAATCCTGGCGTTGCTGCCGCTGCTGGCCTGGCTCGCGGTCGAGCTGCGCCATGGCTCGCTGGCGCCGGTCGCGTGGCTCGTCTACGCAACGCCGACGGCCGGCCTGTGGCTCCTGGGCTTGCTCGCTGGCGACCGCATCGGCGGCCCGTTGGCACGCAGCGTGAAACGAAGCGGGGCATGAGCAAGAACAACAACGTCAATCCCGGGCAGTACAAGGTCGCCGGTCGCGAACGCCCCGGCGAGGACATCAACGCGCCTGTCGAGAAAGCGGAACTGAAGGAGAACCAGGTGAAGCAGACGCCGCCAGGACCCGGTGGCGCCAGGACACGTCAGCAAGACGACACCGACGCGCGGGACCACTCGTAAGCGCAGTGGAACGGAAGGACGGTGACGGGCGGTTCCGCCGGCCACCGTCCTTCGAATCACAGACGGAATCGCAGGAAGGCGCCGACGCCGCCGGCGGCTTCGAGCAGGCTGGCGTCCTCGATGAAGCGCAGGCGGGCGCTCGTCCGCCGAGCTTCGGTGACCAACGCCTCGACGGTCTCCTCGTCGAGACCACTGCGCTGCTCGACAGGAGCGCCACTCCCCGCCTCCGGCGACGCGTGGTCGGCAGCCACCGACGCGGGTGCGGCGGGCACGATCAGTTCGTCGACCTGGCCGCGTTCGAGAGCACCGCGGACACCGGCAACGCCGACCGTCGCCAATCCCCGCGAGCGATACGCGTCCAGCAACGCGTCGACGACCTCGCGATCGGTCTCCTGGTCCTTGCGCCTGAACGCCTCGAGCGTGGCGCGGAGGATCTCGTGTTCGCGCGCGTGCACGTCGAGTCGCATCACGTCGATGATCAGCGCATCGACCGTGGGATGCAGATGCTTGCGCAGCAGTGTCACGGCCTGCTGTTCACCGCTGAGGATGATCGACGTGATCCGCTCGTCACGGACGACGCGCTCGACCGCCTCGGCGACTTCCTTCATGTGCTTGAGGTGCAGGTCCTCGACATGGCGCTGGTAGCGCGCCTGCGACCAGCCGCCAGTCGAGACACGGTGCGTCTTCTCGTTCTCGATGGTCTCGGCACGCTGCACCGCTCCTGTGGCGCACACGAACAGCCGTGCCGTGTTGGTGTCCAGCACCAGGGCCGCGTACGTGGCGTATTGCTCGGCCACGCGCGCCAGCGGGAACAGGTGCGGTTCCTCGTCCACGTAGAGCATGTGCCCGTCGAGCGGCGTGTCGAGCGCAATGGCTTCGAACAGGGTGTCACCTCCACTACACGAGAACAGCGCCACCCCGGCCGGCCCGGGCCGCTCCAGTTCATCGCTGAGATACGCCCGGATCCTGGCTTCGTCGCGTCGTAACGACTCGCTGAAGGTCGAGTCTCGGCCGTAGGTCTCACTCGGCTCGGCGAACGCGCGCTCGAGGAACGCCTGATGGGTCTGTCGCCCGTGCTGGTCTGCCGAGAGGTCCAGATACAGGCTCACGACGGGAAGCGGCGCGTTGGTGAAACGCGCCAGTCGGTCGAGCACGGGTTCCAGGGTGGTGATGGGCACGGCACTCTCCATTTCAGTGCAGGCTCGTCAAGAGCGGCCGGACGATTCCGGTTCCCATCACGAGGTTGCAAGGCACGCGCCCGGCCGTGCGGGATGGCGGACCGGCGCTTTCCGGAATGCCCGTTGCAACTTCACACGACCGGCGCAATCCGGCGTCGACGTGGAGACCGACAGATGACCAACCAGCAAGCAGGCATCAGCAACCGGATGACACCACAACAGGAGCAGCGCGAGCGTGAGGTGCTCGGCCGACCGGACGAGGTCGGGCGTGACCAGGCCGGCCATCTGGTCGAAGAGAGTGCGGCCGAGCGTACCGAGGCCGAAGACGATGCCAGCCGTCCCAGGCCGGACGCACGCGCCGGTGATGCACGGCGCGACACGCGGCAGAGCCGCGCCGGCGGCTAGCCGGGCGGCGTGACGCGATCGGTGGCGCCCGTCGCCTGCATCAGCCGGGTTCGCAGGCGGCGGGCATCATCAGGCGCCTGCGCGTCGATGTCGTTGTTGAAGTACGCGTACAGGTGACGTCCGCCGGCAATCTCCGGTGCGAGCCAATCGGTCCAGTCGTCGAGGACCCGGTCGGCATAGCGCCCGGCATATCTCGCCGTCGCGCCATGGAACCGCACATAGATCGTGTTGCTCGTGACGGCGCGGGCGGCAGCGCCGGTGGGCCCACCAGGCATGTCGTGCAGGCACAAGCCGACCTCATACCGACGCAGCAGTGCCAACACCTCTTCGGTCACACCGGTCTCGTGTCTGAACTCGATCACGTGCGCGAGTGGTCCTACAGGAGTCGCCTCCTCGCCCGGTGTGCGGGATGGCAGCGCCGCGAGGAATGTCTCCAGCCTGACGAGGTCAGGCATCCAGCGGGGCGGCAGCTGGTACAGCACAGGCCCCAGGTGGGTGCCGAGAGGTTCGGCATGCGCGAACAGACGATGCAGCGGTTCGTCCGGGTCCTTGAGCTTCTTCATGTGCGTGAGGTAGCGGCTCGCCTTGACCGCGAATCGAAACGCCGGCGGCACCCGCGTCGCCCAGGCGGCAAATGTTTCGGGCGTGGGCAGGCGATAGAACGAGTTGTTCAGTTCGACCGTGTCAAAGCTGCTGGCATACGACTCGAGCCAGCGCGATTTCGGCACGTCCGCGGCGTGAAACCGCGCTTTCCAGTGGGGGTAGTGCCACCCGGAGCAACCGACCCAGATGCGTCCCGGCATGCGCATCCCCTCGCGAGACACGTGCCAGCGCGCCAGTCGCCGTGCGTGACGCGCATGGCTGACTCGACCGTGCTGCATCGATGCGCGTCAGCGCGCGGGATTGCCAGTACACTGCTGCCGTCCGTTCGTTCGATGCACCAACGCCCTCCCGCATGATTCCGCTTCAGGCGTCCGGCAATCCGGAAAGCCGCCAGCCTGGCAACCCTGCCAACGCCTACGGCACGTGGCAGTGGGACCAGGTCAGTGACGCCCTCGTCATCGCCACGAGCGACGCCGCGGGCGAGGCGACGACCCGCACGACACGCGACCGCTGGCTAGCGACGCTCGCCGGACCTGAGCGCGGCCGCGTGCGCCACGCATGGGACGCTGCCGCCGCGGGACAGCCGTTACCCGAGTTCGAGGTGGACGTCGTGGCCGGGGCCGAGGTTCGACGATGCCTCCTCCGTGGCCACGGGCGACGTCGCCCGGATACTCCCGGTGCGGCCGGCATCTGGCTCGACGTCACGACGCGAAATCTCGGGCAGGGTCGGTCCTGGCTCCGTCATCTCGCCGACGCGATGCCGATCATGGTGTGGGCGACGACGCCCAACGGCATCGAGGACTACGCCAACGAAGCATGGCGCCAGTACACCGGCCTGTCGGACGTTCGCGAGTGGGCGTTGGCGGTCCATCCAGACGATGTCCAGCCGCTGCGTGAGCGATGGCAGGCCGCGCTCGATCAGCAGACACGCTTCGAGGCGCGCTGCCGGCTGCGCCGCGAGACCGACGGCAGCTACCGCTGGCATTCCGTCCGCGCCGTGCCGATCGTCGATGCGCACGGCGTCCTCATCCGCTGGCTCGGTGCGTTCGTGGACGACCACGAATTGCGGATGCTGATCGAGGCCAATCAGCAGCTGCTCGTCTCCGAACAGCGGGCGCGGCAGGCAGCCGAGGATGCCGGCCGGATGAAGGACGAGTTCCTCGCCACGCTCGGTCACGAGTTGCGCACGCCGCTCAACGCGATCAGCGGCTGGACCAGCATGCTGAAGCGGGGCGGCCTCTCCGACCAGGACATGGCGCGGGCGGTCGAGGTGATCGAGCGCAATGCGGACGCGCAGCGTCACCTCATCGAAGAACTCCTGGACGTGAGCCGCATCATCTCGGGCCACATCCGCCTCGACGTCCAGCCGGTGCGCATCCAGCAGATCGTCACGCATGCCGTCGAGGCGCTGCGCCCAGTCGCCGATGCCAAGGGTGTCGCCGTGCGTGTCGACGCGACAGACGCCGGGCTTCCTGTCCGCGGCGACGCCTCGCGACTGCAGCAGGTGTTTGCCAACCTCATCGGAAACGCCGTGAAGTTCACGCCGACTGGCGGAGAGGTGGCGATTGCGGTCGGGACCGTTGGTCGCGAGGTGCAGGTGCGGGTGCAGGATACCGGACTGGGCATTGCGCCGGCGTTCCTGCCGTACGTCTTCGATCGCTTCCGTCAGGCAGAGTCGCCGACGTCGCGACGCTTCGGTGGACTCGGCCTCGGCCTGTCCATCGTGCGGCAGATCGTCCACATGCATGGCGGCCGGGTCGTCGCGCGCAGCGACGGCGAAGGGCGCGGCGCCGAGTTCCTCGTCGCCCTCGGGCTCGATGGCGACCTGACGGCGGCCACCGTGCCCTCGACCTCGGAAGCCGGGCGACTCGAGTCGGCCACCTCGCCGCTGCGCGGGTTGTCGATCCTCGTGATCGAGGACGATGCGGATTCGCGCGAGATGTTGAGCGTCCTGCTCGAGAACGCGGGCGCCGTGCCGGTGCCTGCCGCCACGGTGACCGAGGCCCTGCGCCTGCTCGGCGATCTCGAGATCGACGTCGTCCTCAGCGACATCGGCATGCCGGAGCGCGACGGGTTCGACCTGATTCGATCGTTGCGGACGTTCCCCAATCCGCGCGTTCGCAGCGCCCCGGCCCTGGCCGTGACCGCGTTCACACGCGTCGAGGATCGTGAACGCATCCTGGCGGCGGGTTTCGACGCGCACGTGAGCAAGCCGGTCGAGCCACTGGAGTTGTTCCAGGCC
>DATJTM010000526.1:0-2378 GCA_035503395.1 Luteitalea sp. | reverse complement strand
GGCGGCGCCACCGTCGGGCCGCTGCACGGCGTGCCGATCACCGTGAAGGATTCCTTCGACACCGTGGGCCTGGCGTCGACGGGCGGCACGCTCGGCCGGAAAGGGTTCGTGCCGGAGGCTGATGCGACCGTCGTCGCCCGGCTCAAGGCGGCGGGCGCCATCGTGCTCGGCAAGACGAACACGCCGGAACTGACGCTCGCCTATGAAGCCGACAACCTGGTCTACGGACGCACGGCCAATCCGTATGACGTGACGCGTGGCACCGGGGGCAGCAGCGGTGGCGCGGCCGCGATCGTCGCGGCCTGTGGGGCGCCGCTCGACATCGGCAGCGACACGGCCGGCAGCATTCGCTTTCCGGCGCATTGCTGTGGCGTCGCCGGATTGAAGCCCTCGTCGGGCCGGGTGTCGCGAGCCGGCCACATCATCGGTCCGGCCGGACTCCAGCAGTGGCTGACGACGATCGGCCCCATCGCGCGATCGGTCGAGGACCTCGAGCTCGCGTTCGGCATCATCGCCGGGCCGGACGGCATCGATCCGCACCTCGCGCCTGTGCCGCTGCGCGCGTCGCGCGACGTCGACCTGCGCGGACTCCGCGCCGCCTTCTTCATCGACACCGCACTCGCGTCTGCCACGCCCGACGTGCGGCACGCGGTCACACGCGCGGCCGACGCGCTGGCGGCGGCTGGCGTCGAGGTCGAGCACGCCTCGCTGCCCGACCTCGAGCGGCCCTTCCAGTTCTTCCCGCAGCTGTTCGGGGCCGATGGCGCCGCCGGCCTCGAGGGATACCTGGCGTTCCTCGGCACCCGCGATCGGTCGCGACAGGTCGAGGGTGCGATTGCGCTGATGCGCGCGTACGCCATGTCGAGTGCCGAACTCGGCGACGTGATGATGGCCGTGGACGCGTGGCGCACGCAGGCGCTCGCCTTCATGCGGCGCTTCGACCTCGTGATCTGTCCGGCCGCCGCCGACGTCGCGCCGGTGCCGGTCGGCGACTGGCTCGATCCGGCCGTGTCGTGGAACGCCGGCGTCTTCCCGTACCTGGTGCCCTTCAACTTCCTGGGCAGTCCGTCGGTCGTCGTTCGCGCCGGGACCAGCACCTCGGGACTGCCCATCGGCGTGCAGTGCGTCGCGCATCCCTGGCGCGAGGACGTCGCGCTGCGCGCGGCCGCACAGGTCGAGACCGTCCTCGGCGGCTGGTCGGCGCCGCCGGCGTTCGGATAGGTCTCGGTCGGCTCGGCGATCGGACCTGCCGGGACCGGAGCGAGTATGATCGGGCACCTTCCATTAACGGGTGGACCTGATGCCGAACGCTCCCGACCCCAGGCGCGGCGTGACGACGACCAACGATCCGGAGCCCCTGCGCTTCGACACGCCGGTCGTGGTCGATGCCTTTGGCCTGTCGGACATCGGTCACGTCAGGGCCTCCAACGAAGATCACTTCCTCATCGCCCGCATCGGCCGCTACTTCGAGTCGGTCGGCACCAGCCTGCCGCCGGGTGAGGTGCCCGACTGGACCGAAGAGGCCGGCTATGCGCTGGCCGTCGCCGACGGCATGGGTGGCCACGCCGCCGGTGAGATGGCGAGTCGCCTCACCATTCGCGAGATGGTCAGGCTCGCACTCGCGCTGCCCGACTGGATCGTGCGCCTCGACACCCACACCACCGGCGACGCCGCGACCCGATCGGAGCAGCGCATTCGCACGGCGCACGAGACACTGATGACCGAGGCGCGTCGCGATCCCGAGAAGCGCGGCATGGGCACGACGGTGACCACGGTGCGCAACCTCGGGCGCGTGTTGCAGGTCGCGCACGTGGGTGACTCGCGTGCGTACCTGCTGCGCAACGGGACGTTGAAACGGCTGACGCGCGATCACACCTACGTCCAGATGCTCGTCGACAGCGGTCGAATGACGCAGGAGGCCGCCGAGCGCTCGTCGTCGCGCCACGTCCTCGTCAACGCGGTCGGTGGAGTCAACGACAGCGTCTACGTCGACGTCGATCACCTGCCGCTCGCCAATGGCGACCGCGTGATGCTGTGCAGCGACGGCCTCAGCGATCTGGTGGACGACGCGACGATTCGGTCCATGCTCCTCGATGCGCCGGATGCCGAGTCCGCCTGCCGCGCCCTGGTCGGCCGGGCGCTCGAGGAAGGTGGTCGCGACAACGTCACCGTCGTCGTCGCCCGCTACTCGTGGGACGACACGGTCACGCCTGTCCCTGCCACACGATAGGTCGGGCTGCACAGGTCAGCGCAGGACGGCCCTGACCGAAGGCTGGACGTGCCTTTCGAGGCCTCCCGAACCTCAAGCACGACCGGGCAGGGCCGATTCTGATCGCGGACCGATCGATGTCCCTTTCCGCGTTTCCGGCGGCTCGTCG
>DATJTM010000525.1:0-4038 GCA_035503395.1 Luteitalea sp. | reverse complement strand
CTTGCTCGGCCCGTCACCGCTCGCAAACGACATCGACCGACTCGTGTCGACGGCGATCATCACCGGCCATTCGGTGGTTTCGCGATAGACGCGCGTGAAGAGGCGATCCGTGCGCGCGTAGTGCTTCCAGTCCAGGTGCTTGAGATCGTCGCCCGGCAGGTAGGGCCGCATCTGCTGGAACTCGGCGCCGGTGCCGGTGTAGGGACTGCGATGCGTCCCGAGCCGGGCGCCCTCGACGATCAGGCGCGCCGCCAGTTCGAGGTCCGCGATGCGGGCCAGCAGCGTCGGGTCGAGCGAGAGCGGCGTCGACACGCTCACGTCCGCGCGGGCACCTCGGTGAGCACGCGCGACACGAGGGCGTCGGCGTCCAGGCCTTCGGCTTCCGCCTGGAAGTTGACCAGCACGCGATGACGCAGCACCGGCAACGCCAACGCCTGCACGTCCTCGAGGGCGACCGTGGCCCGCCCTTCGAGCAGCGCACGGGCCTTGCCGCACAGCAGCAACGCCTGCCCGGCGCGTGGACCGGCGCCCCAGCGCACGTACTTGCGCACGACCTGCGCCGCCTCGGCCTCCCCAGGTCGTGTCGCCCGCACCAACCGCGAGGCGTAGTCGACGACATTGCTGGCGGCGGGAATCTGGCGCACCAGCGCATGCACCGCGGCGATGTCCTCGCCCGTCGCCACGACCTGCGGCGCCGCCGTCGGTGCGGCGGTCGTCTGCGCCAGCATCTGCCGCTCTTCCTCGGCGGTCGGATAGCCGATCACGACGTTGAGCAGGAAGCGATCGAGTTGCGCCTCGGGCA
Organism: Luteitalea sp.; assembly: GCA_035503395.1. Taxonomy (GTDB): domain Bacteria; phylum Acidobacteriota; class Vicinamibacteria; order Vicinamibacterales; family Vicinamibacteraceae; genus Luteitalea. Next base: position 3,236 of record DATJTM010000525.1, on the reverse strand, counting down.
GGCTGTAGGTGCCCTCCTGCTCGATCGGGTTCTGCGTCGCGAGCACGAACTGCGGCCCCGGCAGGTCGTAGCGCACGCCCCCAACGGTGACCTGGCGTTCCTGCATCGCCTCGAGCAGCGCGGCCTGGGTGCGTGGCGGCGTCCGGTTGATCTCGTCGGCCAGCAGGATGTGCGCAAACACGGGCCCGCGCATGAACCGGACCTCGCGCCGCCCGCTCGTCCGGTCCTCCTCGATCACCTCGGCGCCGACGATGTCGGACGGCATCAGGTCCGGGGTGAACTGGATGCGGTTGAACGAGAGGTCGACGGTGCGGGCCAGGGTCTTGATGATCAGCGTCTTGGCCAGCCCCGGCACGCCGCGGAGCAGGCAATGGCCGCCCGCGAAGAACGTCGTCAGGATCTCGCGCAGCACCGGGCGTTGACCGACGATCGTGCGTCCGAGTTCGGCCTCGAGCCGCTGGCCGAGGGCGGCCGCGTCGTCGATCGACAGCTCACGAATGGGCATCTGCGGTGCGATTGTAACAACCGGTTTCACTGCAGGTCGGGACGACGACACCGGGCGGTTCGTTTCGTTGACAGCCCCGTCCCCCCGGGCTACGCTGCAGCGGTCGTCCGCCGGCGGCCCTCGGTCGAGCCCGTCTCATGCCACCCATGTCCAAGTGGGAAACCCTTCCCACCGAAGCGATCAACCCCAACAGTCTGCGTCTCGACACCGACTCGATCGGCGACATCGTCGATCTGATGGTCAGCGAGGACAAGAAAGTGGTGGCCGCCGTCCACAAGGAGAAGGAGCGGATCATCGCCGGCGCGCAGATGGTCACCGAATCCTTCCGGAAAGGTGGACGGATCATCTTCGTCGGGGCCGGGACCAGCGGCCGGCTGGGGGTGACCGAAGCGGCCGAGATGCCGCCGACGTTCGGGGTCTCGACCACACGGGTCCGGGCCATCATGGCCGGCGGCAAGGATTCCGTCTTCACGCCGAAGGAAGGCGTCGAGGACGACTACGAAGAAGGGGCGCGGGCGGTGGCGCGGCTGCGGCCGCAGAAGCGGGACGTCGTGATCGGCATCTCGGCCAGCGGCGTCACCAATTTCGTGCGCGGCGCGCTGACGCGGGCCCGCAAGGCCGGCCTCCGCGTCATCTTCGTGACCTGCTGGCCCGGTAGCGAACTGCAGACGTTCGTCGATCTGATCATCGCGCCGGCCGTCGGTCCCGAGGTGCTCACCGGATCGACGCGGCTCAAGGCCGGCACGGCCACCAAGATGGTGCTGAACATGCTCACCACCATCGCGATGGTGCGCAGCGGCAAGGCCTACGGCAACCTGATGGTCGACGTCGAGGCCACCAACGACAAGCTCAAGGATCGCGCCCGCCGCATCATTGCGATGGCCACTGGCGTCGACTACGACACGGCCGGCAAGCTCCTGCGATCGGCGCGCAACGACGTTAAGGCCGCGATCGTGATGCAACGGACCGGCCTGTCGTTGTCCAAGGCGCTCGCCAAGCTTCGCTCGTCGCACGATTCGGTGCGCGAAGCGGTCGGCGACGACGCCGAGCCGCGCCTGCGGGCGTTGCTCGGCCTCGACAAGAAAATCTAGCGACGGTCTTCGTCGGTCGGCCGTCGGCCTTCGGGAATTGTTAGCGAATCTGCGAGGCGGCGGCGCCGTCGCAAATCAGCTCGACCTCCGGATGCAGTTGCAGGAACGACGCCGGCAGGTGCGTCGTGATCGGGCCGCGCAGCATCGCGGCCACCGTCGCCGCCTTCTCGTCCCCCGTCACCAGCAACAGGATCCGGCGCGCCTTCAGGATCGTCCCCATCCCCATCGTCATCGCATGGGTCGGCACCTGGTCGACGTCACCGTTGAAGAAGCCGGCATTGGAGTGGCGCGATGCGTCGAGCAGCGCCACGGTGTGAGTACGGGCCATCAAGCCGTCGGCCGGTTCGTTGAAGCCGATGTGCCCGTTGGCGCCGAGACCGAGGATCTGCAGGTCGAGTCCTCCCGCCGCGGCGATGCGCTCTTCGAAGCGCGCGCACTCGACATCGGCGTCGGCGGCCAGTCCGTCGAGCACATGCCCCTGTCCGGTCGGCAGGTTGACGCGGCCGAACAGATATCGCTGCATGTAGGCGCGATAGCTGCCCTCGTGGTCCAGTCCAATGCCGACGAACTCGTCGAGGTTGAAGGTCTGCACCTGCGAGAAGTCGATCTCGCCGGCCGCGTGCCGCTCGGCAAGCTCGTCGTACATCAGGATGGGCGTGCGTCCGGTCGGCAGGCCGAGGACGGCGCGGGGCTGGTCGTGCAGGAGATCGGCTACGCGTTGCGCAGCGAGGTCGGCCACATCCTGCGGGTCGTCACAGAGAGAGATGATCACGGGTCTTGTACGTCGGGATGAGGGCACCGCCCTGGGCTTCGGCCAGGGCGAGCCGGACGGCGCCGAGCGCCGGTTCGGTGGTGAGCAAGGTGACGGCGGCCATCGGCTGGACGTCGGCCAGGCGTTCGCGCAGGGCGGCCTGCAGCCAGGGCACCGCGTGGAACGCGCCACCGGCCATGATGACCGGAAACGGATCGGTCAATTCGAGCTGGCGGACGACCGAGCGTACCGACGCCGCCAATTCGTCAGCCGCCACTGACGTGATGTGCCCGGCGACCCCGTCGCCACTCGCGCGCGCCCGCTCCACCAGAGACGCGCAGCGGGCGATGTCGCTCGGCTTGAGGTAGTGCCGGTACACCTCGCGGACGAGTTCCTCGGGGCGGGTGACGCCGAAGAACTCGAGCACGAGTGGCGTGAGGCTGGTGGCCGGCCCGCGGCCGTCGTGTTCGCGCACCACTGCCCGCAGCGCCTGACGGCCGATCCAGAAGCCGCTGCCCTCGTCGGCCAGGATGTAGCCCCAGCCGCCGGCTCTGGCCGCTTCGTTGCGATCGTTACGCCCGTAGGCGATCGAGCCGGTGCCGGCGATGACGACGATGCCGGGCGCCAGGCCGGCGCCAGCCACCAGGGCAATCAACGCATCGTTGGTGATGAGCACCCGGGCGCGAGCGCCGATGCGCCGCATGATGCCCTGGATGATGACGTTGTCCTCGGGCCGGTCGACGCCGGCGCTTCCGAGGCAGATGACGTCCGGGCGCGCGTGCGCCTCGCCCAGCACCTCGTCGATCACCTCGTGCAGCGTCTTCTCGACCGCCAGTTCGCCGTGCGCCGAGAGGTTCGCGCCGCCACGTCGGGCGCGGGCGATGACCTC
>DATJTM010000524.1:0-3724 GCA_035503395.1 Luteitalea sp. | reverse complement strand
TGGGAATGAGTACGGCGGCCGGCGAGGCGGACTTCACGACTTCGGCCAATGCCTCCGCCTTCGGAGCGACCAGGTAGTTGTCGAAGTCGGCGTCGCCGGCGACGTACACCTTCTGCGCGCCGTATTCCGCGAGCTGCGCCTTGGCGGTGTCGAAGCCTTGACCCACGAAGACCGCCGCCGGCTCACCGAGTGAGCGGGCAAGGGTCAGCAACTCGAGGGTGACCTTCTTCGGCGTGCCGTCGACGTGCTCGACCAGGACCAGAACCTCTGCCATCGCTGGTGATCTCCTCAGATGAACTTCTGCGACGCGAGGAACTCGGCCAGCTTGGCGCCGCCGTCACCCTCGTCCTTGACAATCTGTCCGGCCTGCTTCGGGGGCCGCGCGGCGACCTCGCTCACCGAGGTGCCGGATCCGCCCAGACCGACCTTGTCCGCGTCGATGCTGGCGTCAGAGATGGCGAGTGTGGTGAGCGGCTTCTTCTTCGCCGCCATGATGCCCTTGAACGACGGGTACCTCGGCTCGTTGATCTTCTCGACGACCGACACGACGGCGGGGGTCGCGCCCTCGACGACGTCGTATCCGGTGTCTGTCTGCCGCTCGATCTTGACGGTGCCGTCGCCGACCTCGACCTTGCGGGCGAAGGTGAGCTGAGTCGCGCCGAGCCGCTCGGCGAGCATCGCGGGGACGACGCTCATCCGGGCATCGGTGGACTCCACGCCGAGGATGACCAAGTCGTGGTCGATGGTCGCGAGCGCTTGGGCAAGGGCGTACGACGTGGCCAGCGCGTCGGAGCCGTGCAACGCATCGTCGATCAGGTGCACTGCCTTGTCGGCGCCCATGGACAGCGCCTTGCGGATCGTCTCGACCGCCTTGTCCGGCCCCATCGTGAGGACGGTGACCTCACCGCCCTGCGCTTCCTTGATCTTCAGCGCTTCCTCGACGGCGTACTCGTCGAGTTCGTTCATGACGCCTTCGACGCCCGCCCGGTCCACGGTCTTGTCGGAGTCGCTGAGCCTCTTCTCAGCCCAGGTGTCGGGCACCTGCTTGACGCACACGACGATGTTCATGGCCGGCGGCCGACCTCCTGCGGTAGGGAAAGCATGCTGGGGCCCGGAAGAACCAGGACCGGCCGCTCAATCTACCAATCGCGCGAGGACCGCCCATCGACGGGTTGTGAACCGTCAGCCGCAGCGGGCTACGGCCAGCGGTTCACAACCCTCGAAGGTCGGTCAGGCTGGGACTAGCGCGGCAACGCTGCTCAGCACCGACCCGCAGGCGTCGCAGGTCGTCGTGGTGAACAGCTGCGAGTCACAGCCGTCGCCGCAGCAGCCCGTCGTACAGCAATCCGGGCAGTCATAGGTCAAGTTGTTGCAGGCACTTCCGTCGAAGAGCCGGCCGTTGCAGTGGCGCATGTCGTCCTCCGTTGTCGATGCGTGCGCTTCTTCACGGGGTGGCCGACCGCGTTGTCAGCGGATGGATCAGCCGAGTTGTCAGTCATTGGGCACGGGGTCGCCGCACGCACGGACTGACAACTCCAAAAAGACCTCTAGTGGAACTGTTCTTCTTCGGTCGAGCCCTTGAGGGCGAGAGTCTCCGCGTCGGGGTCGATCGCGGTCGCGACCAGGTCGAAGTAGCCGGCACCGACCTCGCGCTGATGCTTGGTCGCGGTGTAGCCCTTCGCCTCGGCGGCAAACTCCTTCTCCTGCAGCTCGACGTAGGCCGTCATGTCGTTGACGGCGTACCCGTTCGCCAGCTCCCACATCGAGTAGTTGAGAGCGTGGAAGCCGGCCAGGGTGATGAACTGGAACTTGTAGCCCATCGCGCCGAGCTCGCGCTGGAACTTCGCGATGGTGTCGTCGTCGAGGTGCTGCTTCCAGTTGAACGACGGCGAGCAGTTGTAGGCGAGCAGCTGGTCCGGGTACTCCTTCTTCACGCCCTCCGCGAACTGCCGCGCGATCTCCAGGTCGGGCTTGGAGGTCTCCATCCAGAGCAAGTCGGCGTACGGCGCATAGGCGATGCCGCGTGCGATGCACGGCTCCAGGCCGTTCTTCACGCGGTAGAAGCCTTCAGCAGTGCGCTCGCCCGTCACGAACTCCGCGTCGCGTTCGTCGACGTCGCTGGTAATCAGCGTCGCGGCCTGCGCGTCGGTCCGCGCGACGACGAGAGTTGGGACACCCTCGACGTCAGCCGCCAGCCGGGCGGCGTTCAGCGTCTTGATGTGCTGGATGGTCGGGATCAGCACCTTCCCGCCGAGGTGACCGCACTTCTTGGCCGAGGACAGCTGGTCCTCCCAGTGCACACCGGCTGCACCGGCGTCGATCATCGCCTTCATCAACTCGAACGCGTTGAGGACACCGCCGAAGCCGGCCTCGGCGTCGGCCACGATCGGCGCGAACCAGTCGGGCGCATCCTGCCGCTCCTCCGACCACGTGATCTGGTCGGCGCGCTTGAGCGCGTTGTTGATGCGGCGCACGATCGCCGGCACCGAGTTGGCGGGGTACAGGCTCTGGTCCGGGTAAGTCTGCGCGGCGAGGTTCGCGTCGCCGGCGACCTGCCAACCGGACAGGTAGATCGCCTTGAGCCCTGCCCGCACTTGCTGGACAGCCTGGTTGCCGGTCATCGCGCCCAGCGCGTTGATGTAGTCCTCGGAGTTGACGAGGTTCCACAGCTTTTCCGCCCCGCGCCGCGCCAGCGTGTGGTCCTCCTGGACCGATCCGCGCAGCCGGACGACCGCCTCGGCGGTGTAGGTGCGCTGGATGCCCTTCCAGCGGGGATCGGTGTCCCAGCGCTGCTGCAGGTCGGCGGCCTGGCGGCGAAGGTCGGACTCTGGCGGGGTGGCCATGCGGATCGCTCCTCGATAAGTGAACTTCCGGATCTGTTCACTATTCTGCGCACAGTGGTTCCAAGTAACCGTCTGATTCTACTGAGAAGATCTGCGATTCTTCACATATCATGAACAACGTGACCCAGACCGCTGCCTCACCCGGGCGCCTCGACACGGTGACGCTCGGCCGCCGGCTGCGCCATCTGCGGCGTGCCCGCGGGCTGACCCTGGCCCAGCTCGGCGAACGGGTCGGCACCGCCAGCTCGGCGCTGTCGATGATCGAGAACGGCCGTCGGGAGCCCCGGTTGTCGTTGTTGCAGGCGATCGGCGCCGCGCTCGACACGCCGCTGGACGACCTGCTGCGCCCGGAGCCGCCGAGCCGGCGGGCGTCGTTGGAGATCGCCCTGGAGCACGCCCAACGCGACCCGGGGTACGCCGCGCTCGGCCTGCCTGCGCTGCGACCGTCACCGCGCATTCCGACGGACGTCCTCGAGCACGTGGTGGCGCTGCACGACGAGTTGCGGCGACGTGAGACCCGGTTCGCCGCGACGCCCGAGGCAGCCCGGCTCGCCAACGTCGAGCTTCGCGCCTGGATGCGCGGCGTCGAGAACTACTTCCCCGAGGTCGAGGTCGCGGCGGGTAAGGCGCTGAAAGCGGTCGGCCACACCGGGGGTGCCTTGCCGCAGCGAGCTATCAGCGACCTGGCATCGCACTTCGGGTTCTCGCTGCACTACGTGAACGACCTGCCGGAGTCCACTCGGTCCGTCACCGACCTCTCCCACCGTCGGATCTACCTCCCGCAGCGACCTGCCGGCCACGACCCTCGCTACGTCGTCCTTCAGACACTGGGCCACTTCGCGTTAGGTCACACCGACCCCGCCGACTTCGCGGAGTTCCTG
>DATJTM010000523.1:0-8203 GCA_035503395.1 Luteitalea sp. | reverse complement strand
GAGCGCGCCCTTCTTGTGCTTGATCGTGTGCCATTACGAGTGGCCGGACATCGCGAAACTCCTCGACGGATCGTCGGAAAAACCTTGGGATCTTAGCATGCGGGCTGCGCGGGCCGGCCGGCCGGGTACGGGGTACCGGGTACCGGGGGCAGCCGATCCGGCACACCAGCACAGGTGTAGCGGCCGCACTTTGTCCGGCCGACAGTCGTCACTGCCCGTCGGACAAAGTCCGACGGCTACGCATGCCGGCCCCCCCCCGACTCGTCGGGCGGCTACGAATCGGTCGGCCGGTTTCGCTCTTAGCCGGGCTTGCGGGCGATCAGGAGCCAGACGTCGGCGCGGCGGTCCCAGGGGGCGCCCCGGTAGTCGCCGAGGACGGCATCGACGACGAAGCCGGCGCGCTCGAGGCGGCTGGCGATGGCCGGGAGGGGCAGGGTCCGGAAGCGGATGGTGAAGGGGGTGACCGTGCGGGCGAGACCGCGTCCTTCGATGTACTCCTGCTCGAAGGTGGTGAGGCTCTTCTCACGGTCCTGCCGGACGGTCTCGCGCAGCGTGATCGGGAGGCCACGGGGGCCCTCCGGGCTGAAGAAGACGACCTTCCGCGTGTACTCGCGCCATTTCGGGACGTCGGGCACCAGGTCGATGCCCATCATGCCTCCGGGTTCGAGCACCCGATAGGCTTCGCGCAGCGTTCGGGCGAGCAGCGCGTCGCTCAGGAGCGATTGCAGGAACCCGTAGGGCGCCATCACGAGACGAAAGACGTCGCCGGCGAATGGCAGTTTCGTCGCGTCGCCCAGAGACAGCGGCGGGCTCGTCGTGCGGGACCGCCGGGCCCGCGGCGCCACCCTGCGCAGCATCTCCTCTGTCCGATCGACGCCGATGATCGGAATCCCCTGCCGGCGCATCGGCACGGTCAGTCGTCCCGTGCCGCTCCCCAATTCCAGGACGCGACCACCGGTCCGCGTCGCCAGCCGTCGCCAGAACGCCAGGTCGCGACGGCCCATCGTGCGGGCGTTCTCCCAGTCGTAGAACGGCGCATACGCGCCCCACCCTTCATGGCCGGAAGGCATTGGGGGGACAGGGTACTACTGCGGTCGCTGCGCCAGCGTGGCGATCAGCAGCGCGTGCTGCACCTCGACGAAGGCCGGGCCCTGTGTGTCGGCGTCGCGGCGATAGGCGGTGATCGCGTCGAGCAGGCGGGCGCCGTCGGCCTGGCGGTCGGGCGTGCTGCTGATGGCCGCGACCAGCCGCTCGCGGGCATCCCAGACGCCGGGGGGCGGCGCTCCGAGACGGGATTCCGCCACTGGCAGCGGCTCCACCGACAGCGGCTCGAGTCCGGCATCGCGTAACCAGGACACGACGTGCACGCCAAGGCGCGTGGGCACGTCGGGCCTCGCGTCGCGGTGCCATCGTCCGAGCGTGGCGCGTGCCTGGGCGAAGGCCTGGTCGCCGGCATTCGAGGCGCTGTACCAGTAGCGAGCTTCGTGATCGGGCTCGACGACGAGCACGCGACCGCCGGGCCGGACGAGCGCCGCCAGGGCGTGCGCGGCGGCTTCGGGTCGCTGCAGATGCTGCAGGACGCCGATGCACAGCACGGCGTCGGCGGTGCCCGGCGCCAGCGGCAGGGCACGGAGGTCGCCAGCCACCCCGTGGATCCGTAACCCGACGTCGAGTCCGAGGTCGCGCGTGTGACCGGCCCGCGTGGCGTGAACGTCGACCGACACCACGGTGAGTCCCGGGGTGGCCAACGCCAGGGCGACGTCGATTTCGCCGTTGCCACAGCCCACGTGTACCAGGCGCTCGCCAGGGTCGCAGCGCAGGTGACTGCCGACCCAGTGGGTCCAGCGGGCGGTCCACCACCGATCGCGCAGGTGCTTGAGCGTGTAGGACGTGAGGGCGTCGATGTCGCGTGACATGAGAGTTACAGGTCTGGCGCCGGCGGCGCGCGCGCCCTTCGTCCCCCCACGAATCGGCAGGTAATCCTGCGGAGGGACCGATTTCGGCTCTTGGTGTCGTGCTGCCTGACTGGCTGCCTAGTGGGTTGCCTTGTCAGGCGCCGGCGCCGAGGCGTAGAAATCCTGCATGAAGCGTCGCCCGTAGTCGTCGAGGCGGGCCTGGACGACGTCCGGTGAGTCGCTGCACACGATGAGGCCGGCGTGGTGCGGCATGGCGATGCGCTGGACGATCTCCGGGTCGGTGTACGACGACGTGTCGGGATGTTCCTGACGCGCCAGTGACAAGGCCAGGCCGGCGTAGTCCTCGCGGTGGGCCGGCACCTCGTAACGCCCGCCTTCCCCGGCCACTTCCAGCTTCGCCCACTCCTGCCACAGGTTCAGCCCGGTCGCCGCCTGGATGACGTCGACGATGAAGGCGCCGCCGACACGGGCCGCCGTCTCGAGGAAATAGAAACGACCATCGGCGTGGCCGCGGATGAACTCGGTGTGGGTCACGCCGCGGACGAGGCCGAGCGTGTCGAGCAGCCGGCGATTCAGTGCGTCGAGGGCCTGGGCGTCCTCGGACCGACGCTCCACGGTACTGGTCGTGAAGATGCCGCCCTGGTGCGCGACCGTCCATGGCGGCGAGCCGTAGCGATGCGTCGCGGTGAACACGACCTCGCGCTGCCAGACGATCGAGTCGACGTGGAAGATATCGCCAGGCACGAACTGCTCGAGCAGCGAGAAGGCGCGCTGGTCGCCGAGCGCGTGCACGTGCTGCCACACCTCGTCGCGCGTCTCCGCCTTGCGGATGCCGATCGCGGCCGCCTGCGAACGCGGCTTCACGAGCCAGGGCCCGGGTGTGACATCGAGATAGGCCTCGATCGCCTGATCGTTGAAGAGCCCGACGAAGGGCGGCACCAGCACGCCATGGTCGTTGGCACGGACGCGCATGGCGAGCTTGTCGCGGAAGTAGCGCGCCGTCGTCTCGCCCATGCCGGGGATGCGGAGATGTTCGCGCAGCAGCGCCGCGGTCTCGACGTCGAAGTCGTCGAGCGGCACCACGCGATCGATCCGGCGGCTGCGGGTGACGTGACTCACGCTCTTCAGCAGATCCTCACGGCTGATGTCGGCGGGAATCGCGAAGATCTCGTCGATGGCCTCGCGCGGCCAGCTCGGAACGTCCTTGAGAGACTCGGCCGTCAGCAGCAGCACCGTACACCCCTGCCGCTTGCATTCACGCAGGAACTCGGCGCCCTTCTCGAAGGTCGCCACACAGAGAATGGTCGGGGACGCGGCGGCACTCATGGTGTCGCGCATCTTACCGCTAGCCCCACGCGGTCAGTCGAGCGTGGCCAACTCGCCCGGCACGATCGGGCGCGTCCGCGGCAGTCGTCCCAGGTAGGCCATCCGTCCCATCACGGCCAGCACACCGACGAAGGCGACGAGCTTGAATGTGTCGGGCACCGGACCCTTGGGCATCGTCAGGTAGAGGAACCAGAGCACCGGCTGCGCCACGGCGACGGCCCACACCGTGCCGTAGAAATAGCGTCGCTCGTGGCCCTCGCCCGACGTCGACGGCTTGACCCGCGGCAGATAGCCGGCCAGGCCGATCACCCAGATCGCGCCGGCGAGCGGGAAGTAGGCGACGCGATAGATCTCTTTCAGCATCCACGACCCGGTCGCGATCGCCACGACGAGACCCGCGATGTTGAGCAACGCGAACGCGACCGCCTCGCCCCACGCGAAGGAGTAGCAGACACGGCGGTAGACGGGATTGGGCCGGTCCTCGGTGAAACGGATGATGTACGGGGCTGGCTCACACCCTGGCAGCCGGCCTCGCGAGAACGGAATGCCAGTCCCAATCAACACGAGTCCCAGCCAGATTGCCATGCGGCCATCGAAGCCGCGCTCGAAGAGGTCGAACGTGAGTGGACCAGGAGCGATGAAGAAGACGAAGATCCAGAGTGGCCAATGCAACCAGCGGTAGTAGAGCTTGTTGCGGGTCCGGATCGTCCGGTCGCTGTCCAGTTCGACGGCAATGCGGTGCGACACAGCCGGAAGTATACCGAGCCGTAGCCGCGGCCCCGGGGCGCCGGTCAGCGCGAGAGCGTCTATACGGAAACCTGGGACCGGGGACCGGGGACCGGGTACCGGGTACCGGAACAGAACCGGGATACGGATACGGGATACGGGGCAGCAGGAGACTTCATGATCGTGGCGCGCACGCAGGGACTCATGCCGGCAACCACCGCCATCCTCGGTGCGCTGCTGTGCCTGGCCACGGCGGACCCGCTCGAGGGGCAAACGACGTCGAACCCATCGGCTCCCGCGGTGCAGCCCGTGCCCGACGTCGACCTCGATCGGTATGCGGGGCGCTGGTACGAGGTGGCGCGCTACCCGAACAAGTTCCAGAAGGAATGCACGGGCAACGTGGTGGTCGGCTACGCCCGCCGCCGCGACGGGCGTGTCGACGTGCGCAACACCTGCGCGACGGCGAAAGGTACGATCGAAGCCGTCGGCGTCGCCCGTCAGGCCGATTCGAAAGGCCCGCCCTCGGTGCTGGAAGTGCGGTTCGCGCCAGCCATCCTGTCGTTCCTGCCGGCCGTCTGGGGCGACTACTGGATCCTCGACCTCGCGCCCGACTACAGCACGGCGGTCGTCGGTGACCCGACGCGAGAGTACCTGTGGCTGCTGTCGCGCACGCCGACAGTCGACGGGCCCACCTATGCGCGGCTCGTCGGCGCCGCCCGTCGGCAGGGATTCGACGTCGAACGTCTCGTCCGCACGCCCCAGGACGTCCCGTAAGCCGACGCCATCGCTTGTGCGGTGCTCAGGGTCGGGCGCCCGGCCGCGGATAGGTGCGCGCCAGGAAGCCATCCCACATGCGGTCGGTGACCAGCCGCTTGAACAACAGCAGCAGGTGGGCCGACGCCGCCACGCGGTACCGCGTCCGTGGTGACCTGGCCGACAGCGCTTCTTCGACCACCGCAGCGACGTCCTCGGCCGAACCGACGAGTGGCGCGAGTCGTCCGCGCTCGTAGGACTCGCGCGTGATTCGGTCCACCTCGGACGTGAAGTGCGCGTACGGGCCTGCCGTCTGGCCGAGCGCATCGAGATGCGTGCTGACGGTGCGCGTGAAATGCGTCCGAATCAATCCGGGCTGAATCAGCACGACGTGGAGCCCGAACCCGGACACCTCGAAGCGCAGCGCGTCGGTGATCGCCTCGAGGGCGTGCTTGGTGGCGTGATAGATGCCGCCAGCCGGAAACGTCAGCCGTCCACCCATCGACCCCATGTTGACGATGCGCCCCTGGCGACGGGCGCGCATGCCAGGCAATACGAGCTGCGTGAGCCGGATGAGGCCGAAGACGTTGGTCTCGAACTGCCGACGGATGCGCTCGATCGAGACGGCCTCGATCGGGCCAGACTGGCTGTAGCCGGCGTTGTTGACGAGCGCACCGATGCCGCCCGCTTCCTGCGTGATGGCCTGCACCGCTGCCTGCATCGACGCGTCGCTGGTGACGTCGAGGGCCAGGACTCGGCACCCCGCCTCGCGCAGCGAGGTCAATGACTCCACGTCCCGTGCCGTTGCGTACACGCGCCATCCGTGCGCGAGAAGCCGCCGGGCACAGGCCTCGCCGATGCCCGACGAGCAGCCGGTGATCAGGACCACCCGTGAGATGTCCGCGTCTGCCATGGTGCTCTCGACGGCTGTCGACACCTACGGCAGCCGCACGCGGCCGACAACGTCGACGGTGCCGGCGGCAGTGGCACGCACGAAGACGACTTCGCCTTCGACTGGCGTGAGGCCCGTCAACGCCGTGATGTTGACCTGGTGGGTCACGAGCAGCAGCGGCCGCCGCGAGTCCACCTTCTGGACGATGGCGGCGCGGAGTGCGCGCGTCGCCGATGCCTCTTCGCCCCGTTCCGCGAAGAAGGAGTTGAGGAACGGTGTCGCCTGCACTCGGCCGACATCGAGCAGCCGGGCCGTTTCCACACATCGGCACCACTGGCTCGTACGCACGTCGGCGTCGCGCACGCCAACGGCGCGCAACGCGGCTCCGAGGCGACGTGCGTCCTGCCGGCCTTGCTCCGAGAGGTTCCGCTGCGTGGCGCAGTCGGCCAGCGTGAACGAGGCGGGGTCGCCCGTGCCGGGGGCGCGCGCGTGACGCACGAGCGTCACGATGCCGGGGTCACGGGCACGCGCAAGATCGACCGCCGCAGTGCTCGGGGCCTGGGCCTGTGCGGGCAGAGCCGGCGACAGCACCAACAGGATCACGCACGCGAGGAAGTGGCGACGGGCAGGCATCGCGTCAGAGGGTCGCACATCGCCGCCGTGCGCGTCAGCGCCATCCGTCAGGCGGAGGCGGCGGCGGCGAGTTGGCCCGCCAGGCGGAGGTCGTGCACGAGGCGCGCTCTCATGTCGGCCCGCGACGCCTCGTCACGCGCCCGCAGCACGGCGGAGGGGTGATACGTGATGAGCGTCGAGGGTGCCCACGGACTCGGTGCCGGCGCCGCCGCCGTCCCGACACGCGCCTGCGGTCCGAGCAGCGACTGGGCGGCCGTCGCGCCGAGGCAGACGACCACCGTCGGCGCCACGCTGCGCAGCTCGGCTTCGAGCCACGGCCGGCAGGCACGGACTTCCGCCATCTCCGGCTTCTTGTGGATGCGCCACTTGCCGCGCGGCTCGAACTTGAAGTGCTTGACAGCGTTGGTCACGTACACGTCGGCGCGATCGACTCCGGCTTCCTCGAGCGCGGCATCCAGCACACGTCCAGCCGGGCCGACGAAGGGCTGCCCTCGCGTGTCTTCCTCATCGCCCGGTTGCTCGCCCACGAGCACGATACGCGCCTTCCGCACGCCCTCACCAAACACGGTCTGCGTGGCGTGGCGGTACAGGTCGCAACCACGGCACGCGCGCGACGCCTCGCGCAGCGTCGCGAGGCTGGTGGTCTCCGGCACGAAGGGGCGCGCCGATCCGGCGTCACTCTGTGATTGCACCATCGCCGATGTCCTCTCGGGGGCAGCCGCGACGAGGGCTGCCATATCGCGCGTCTCCGGCAGCAGGTCCCAGTACCGCCGCGGCATCTCGCGCCGCATGGCCGTCAGGTTCGTGCGGGCCGGGTTGAAGATGGCGCCGTAGTACGTCCGCCACAGTTCCTCGAGCGCATCCTCGGACGGCGCCGCGTCGCGCGGCGCAGGCGGACCGTCATGGCAAGTCGTCCCGTCCCAGTGCAGGCTGCCGTCCGGCGTCAGGATGCTCCAGTGCATGCCGTTGAAGCGTTCGACGAAGAACCGCTTCACCGCCGGCAGGATCAGATGATCGGGACGGAACCATGCGATGTAGGCCTCTCCGTCAGGAAGCGACACCTTACGGAAGCGAACGAACGCGTGCATCTTGTGAACGTCGCGACGTACCTGCTGGCTCCACTCGCGCAGGCGCCGGACGTCGGCATCGACCGGGTTGCCGAGCAGCCGGGGCTCTGATCCGGCAATGCGCCACGCCATGCGATAGAGCAGATCCCACCGTCGCGGATCGCGATGCCGCATCACCGCCCGCACCTCCGACGTGAACGCCGGCGCCCACGTGCGCGCAGCCGCAGCAGTGTCTGTTTCGAGCGGCGGCAGGCTCGCGTACGACCGGGCGTCCGCGGCGAAGAGGTCGGTTGGCGCGGCACCGTCCGTCCATGACACCGACTGCGGCGGGAGGCGTCGCGCAAGCAGTTCGTCGACGATGGCGAGCCAGGCGCTGAACGTCGCGGGCGGAGGGACCGCTACCACCTGGGACGCTGACGCGGCCATGGACGGCGCGGCGCGGCGGGACTGGCCGCTCATGGCAGTTCCACCAGCTTCGGTCCCTCGTCGACATCGTCGAACAGCGACGGTTGCTGGACGACCGGCTGCAGACGCGTGCGCAACGAGTCGCTGTCCAGCAGTGTCAGCGACGGCTTCCAGTCGGCGGCGACGATGAAGGGGCGGGCTTCGCGGAGACGGGCCTTCAGAATCTGCAGATCGCGCAGGCACACGCGGTGATGGCGCCGGACCTGAATCACGCGGTCGACGGTACGGTGGCCGAGGCCGGGGACGCGCAGGAGGAGTTCGCGCGGCGCCGTGTTGACGTCGACCGGGAAGCGGGCGCGATGGCGCAGGGCCCACGCCAGCTTCGGATCGATGTCGAGCGGCAGGTTCGGCTCGGCCGTCGTCGTGAGTTCGTTGGCGTCGAACCCGTAGAAGCGCATGAGCCAGTCGGCCTGATAGAGCCGGTG
>DATJTM010000522.1:0-4163 GCA_035503395.1 Luteitalea sp. | reverse complement strand
CGCGTTCATAGGCGACCCAGAGTTCGCGCGACACGTCGGACAAACTGCCCCAGCGCAGGCCCGGGTGCTGGGCGGTGCCGAGCAGCCGGTTGACCGTGGCCGCCACGTCCGGGTCGGCCGTGACCACGGCCTGGGGCGGCGGCGCGACTGGGAGTTGGGTTGAAAGGGACAGCGCGAGAACGAACGAATGCAACATGCGGAAAGGGACCGTCGAGCTCCGCAGTGATAAACGTCGGCGCCGCCCGATTGGAACGCCTGGCTTTGGACTTTGCCCTTTAGACTTCTGACTTCAACGTCGCTGAGGCCGGTAGTAAGGCGGCCCTGATTCAGTCACGTCCCACGCAGGAGGCTCAATGAGAACGACCGCCACCCGCCCGCTGGCGGCGGCCACCACCGCGCTGGCCCTGGCCGCGCTCCTCGGTCCCGGCCTGGCCGCGCAGGCCCGCAAGGCGGCGCCGGCCCAGAAGATCGACGCCGCGTACACGGCCAAGATCAAGGAGTACCTTCAGGACCCTCGCATCACGACCGAACTGGTCGACCACCTGCCTGCCTCCAACAGCGTGCCGACGCCCCTCGCCTTCCACGGCCGCATCGTCGGCACGCCCGGCGAGCTGACCTACGCAAAGGACATCCACCGCTACTTCGCGGCGCTCGACACGGCCTCCGACCGGGCCAGCATGTGGACGATCGGCAAGACCGAGGAAGGCCGCGACATGGTCGTCCTCGCGATCGCCGACGCCGCGACGCTGAAGCAACTGTCGGCGTATCGCGACAAGCTCGCGGCGCTCACCGACCCACGCAAGACGACGGAGGCGGACGCGCAGGCGCTGTTGAAGACCGCCAAGCCGATCTACTGGCTGACCAGCGGCATGCACTCACCCGAGAACGGCGGGCCCGAGATGCTGCAGGAGCTGGCCTACCGGCTGATCGTCCAGGAGACACCGTTCGTCCAGACGATCCGGGACAACGTGATCACCTTCATCACGCCGGTGATCGAGGTCGACGGGCGCGAGAAGCAGGTCGACACGTACTACTTCAACAAGAAGCGGGCCGAAGGCGACGCGCGTCTGCCGCTGATGTACTGGGGCAAGTACGTGGCGCACGACAACAACCGCGACGGCATGGGCCAGTTCCTCGCGCTGACGCGCCACGTCACGAAAGTGCAGAACGAGTGGAAGCCCACCGTGATGCACGACCTGCACGAGCAGCAGACCTACCTGTACGCCTCGACTGGCACCGGTCCGTACAACGAGGCGCTCGACCCGATCACCGTCGACGAATGGTGGCTGCTGGCCAAGACCGAAGTGATGGAGATGACCAAGCGCGGCGTGCCCGGCGTGTGGACCTACGGGTTCTACGACGGCTGGACGCCGAATTACATGTTCTTCATCGCCCACACGCACAACGCGATCGGCCGCTTCTACGAGGTCCAGAGCTACGGTCCGGACAACTACGAGGTGCGCGCCCCCGCCACGACGACCAGCCGCGAATGGTTCCGGCCGAATCCGCCGTTGCCGTCGATCAAGTGGGGACCGCGCAACAACACCAACATCCAGCAGTCGGGTGTGCTGATCGCGCTGAACCACGTGGCGAAGAACCGCGAGCTGTACCTCGAGAACTACTGGCTGAAGAACAAGCGGTCGATCGAGGAAGGCAGGACCGGTCCGGTGAATGCCTGGGTCATCCCCGCCGGACAGTACCGCAAGGGCGAGGCCGTCGACGCCGTGAACGAGCTGCGCCGGCAGGGTCTGGAGGTGCACCGCGCCACCAGTGCGTTCAAGGCCGGCACGGTCGACGTCGCCGCCGGCGACTACGTCATCCGCGGCGACCAGCCGTACCGGACGATGGCCGAGATGTACTTCGGCGTCCAGAACTTCGCCCCAGCCAATCCGCGACCGTATGACGATACCGGCTGGACCTTCCAGTACATGCGCAACGTCACGCTGAAGGCGGTGGCCGACACCACCGTCTTCGACAAGCCGATGACGATGCTCACCGCCGACGCCACGACCACCGGTGCGATCACCGGCACCGGCAACGCCGCCATCGTCGTCGAGCACACGACCGACAACAACCTGATGAAGTTCCGCTTCACGCACGCTGCCGTCAAGATGCAGGCGGCCGAGGAGGACTTCGAAGCCGGTGGTCACACGTTCCGCGCCGGTGCCTTCATCGTCCACGGTGCCGACCGCGCGGCGATCGAACCGACGGTGAAATCGCTGGGGCTGTCGGCGTGGGCGCTGGCCTCCGCCCCCACCGTGAAGGCACACGACCTCGACGTGCCTCGCATCGGCTACGTGCACGCCTGGCAGCGCACCCAGGATGAAGGCTGGGTCCGCGCCGCGCTCGACACGTACGGCGTGCCTTACACGTACTTCGCCGACACGACGCTGCGCGAGGGCAACCTGCGGTCGAAGTACGACGTGATCATCTACCCGCACGTCGGCGGCAGTGCGCAGGCGCAGGTCAACGGCATCGCGAAGATCGGCGTCCAGCCGCTCCCCTACCGGAAGACGGACGCCACGCCGCACCTCGGCGCGCTCGACCAGGCCGACGACATCCGCGGCGGCCTGGGCATGGAAGGACTGATGGCGCTGGTGACGTTCGTCCGTGATGGCGGCACCCTCATCACCGAGGGCGCCACGTCGACCATCCTGCCGGAGTTCGGCATCACGAGCGGTCTCGCCGTCGAACGGCCGGCGGGCCTGTTCGCGCGCGGCTCGATCATGAAGAGCGCGTGGACGGATCGGAAGAGCCCGATTGCCTACGGCTTCGAGAACAAGACGCTGCCGGTCTACTTCAACCAGGACCCGGT
Source organism: Luteitalea sp. (assembly GCA_035503395.1). GTDB lineage: Bacteria > Acidobacteriota > Vicinamibacteria > Vicinamibacterales > Vicinamibacteraceae > Luteitalea. Next base: position 1,348 of record DATJTM010000522.1, on the reverse strand, counting down.
GCTGAATGCCTCGGCCAGTCCTGCCGGCGGATTCGGCGCTGCCGCCGGCGCGCCGATTCCGGGCGTCGGGCAGAACACGACGCCGATGGCAGGGTCACCCAACCGCATCGCATCGCTCGAGCCAGAGCCGGCCCGCGACCCGCAGCCGCAGGCCGATGCCGCGGCCGAATTCCGCCAGATGGCGCGAACGTTCGGCGTCAACCTGGACGAGTCGAAGCCGCGCACGATCCTAGCGTTCCCGCAGAACCCGAACGACATGCTGCTGTCGGGGACACTGGTCGGCGGGCAGGCTCTGTCAGGCCGCGCGCAGGTGCTCGACGCGCCGCTCGGCAACGGTCACGTCGTGATGTTCGCGATTCGCCCGTTCTGGCGCTGGCAGACGCAGGGAACGTTTTTCCTGGGGTTCAACGCGATCCTGAACTGGAACGATCTCGACGCGGGGAAGGAGGCGCCGCGCGGCGGCACGCACTGAGCACTGCAGCCTACGGGCTACAGCCTACAGCCTGCCTGTAGGCCACGGTCGGGCTTTCCCTCTCGTGGCCGTCGGACCGCAATGGGAAGGTAGGGCCAGCGCCCTCTGCCTCTCGTAGCCGTCGACCTTCAGGTCGACGGTCAGTGATTTCCGAGCGTCGAGCTCAAGCTCGACGCCTACGACGGTGAAAGTCAGACCAGCTGCTGCGACGGCACCAGCTGCTTCATGTACGACAGGGCCATCGCGGTGGCCTTATCGATCTCCTCGATGCCGGCGACGCGATGGTCCTTCATCGCCGGGAGGCAGTACTCCGACACCAGATAGCCGTCGAAGCCGACCTTGGCGAGTTCGTTGAGGTAGGCCGCGTAGTTCACCGGACCACCGAACGACGGACACGGCCCCTGCGACACGCGTCCGCCCTCGTGCTCGACGAAGTTCCACGCGCCGTAGTGCGTCAACATCACGTGCGTGCCACAGGCGCGCACGGCTTCCGCCATGTACGCGTCGCTCTGGCGCTCCTTGAACAGCGGCGCATCGAGGCACAACCCGACGTTCGGCCGATCGAGCTCGCGCAGCATCGCCAGCGTGTCTTCGTATCCAGGTCGCAGCACCGGCGCGTGGTTCTGCAGCGCCAGTGTCAGGCCGCGCTGCGCCGCCAGATCCGCAATCTCGCGCAGGCCGTCGAGGGCCCGATGCCATCGCCGCAGGTCGGCCGGATAGAGCCGCGAGTAATAGTTGCCACGCTCGTACGGCGCGTACATCGCCGTGTCGTCCTCGTCGTTGATGATGCCGGGCCAGGCCGCGAAGACCTTCACGAGCGAGACGCCGAGATCCACCGCGAGATCGAGCACCAGCCGCATCATCGCGATGTTGTTC
>DATJTM010000521.1:0-4812 GCA_035503395.1 Luteitalea sp. | reverse complement strand
GATGACGACGCCGTCGGGACCGGTGACGGCAGCCCCGAAGCAGCTGCCTTCGAGGACACTCTCTTCGCCGTCGGTCGAGTAGCCCTGGGTGCGGATCCGCTCGTATTCCTGCTTGAGCGCCACTTCGTCGGTGATGGTGTGCTCGGTGAAGCGATGGTTCCCGTAGCTGCGCCGCAACCGTTCGACCACGTCGTCAGGCAGGTGCGCGGTGATGGCCTTGCCGAGCGAGCTGGCGTGCGGCGGCAGGATGCGGCCGACCGTGTTGGCCATGCGAATCAGCTGCGGGCTGTCGAGCGTCGCGACGACTTCGATGCGGTTGTCGAAGTGCATCGCGAGGGTGATCGTCTCGCCGAACTCGCGGCTGAGCGTGCGCATCGGCGGCATCGCCGCGTCGACCAGGTCGGAGACTCGCTTGCCGTCGCCCCACACCCGCAGGTCGGACGAGAGGCCGTAGGCGCCGTCGGCCGTGCGTTCGACATAGCCGGACACCTCGAGGGTGTGCAGCAGCCGGAAGACGGAGCTCTTGGCGAGACCGACGCGCGTCGCGATCTCGGCGAGCCCCATCGGCTGATCGTGCTTGCGCAGCACCGCCAGGATCTCGAGCGCCCGACCGATCACCTTGGAGTAATACTTGTCGTCGCGAGCGCGCGTGCCCGACTTGCGGGCCGTCGTGGCAGAGGGACGAAGGGTACGGGCTGGCATCCGGGTAGCGGCATTGTACTGCCCGCCCTGCAGTCGCGTTCACCTGAGCCACCATCCGGAGCAAACCAATGCGTCATCACCTCGCCGCGGCCCTGACGGCCGCCTTCGTCGTGGCCGGAGTGGCCAGTCCCGCGCTGCACGCCGTCGCGCCGGCACCGATCATCACCAAGGTGTTCGGTCCGGAGACACCGACCGGTCCGTACAAGCACCCGGCCTGCCTGACCGAGTTGTCCAACGGCGACCTGTACCTCGTGTACTACGGCGGTCAGGGCGAATACGCCAAGGACACCACCGTCTTCGGTGCTCGTCTCAAGAAGGGCAGCAAGGTCTGGACCAAGCCGGTGGCGCTCGCGCGTGACCCGTTCCGCTCGGTCGGCAACGGCGTCATCTGGCAGGCACCTGATGGCCTCGTGTGGCTGTTCTACGTGGTCCGCTTCGGTGACACGTGGGGTACTTCACGGATCCAGGCCAAGGTATCCAGGGACCTTGCGCAAACGTGGTCCGACGCGTTCCCGATTGCCCTCGAGGCCGGCATGATGGTGCGCAACCGCCCGATCGTGATGCAGGACGGCAGCTATCTGCTGCCGGTGTACTTCGAGGACGGTGCCGACACCGAGAACGTGGGGCCGAAGAGCACCTCGCGCTTCCTGAAGTTCGATCCGGCCGCGAGCACCTGGACCTCGCTCGGCGAAATCAAGTCGCCGCGCGGCAACATCCAGCCGGCGGTCGTGGAGGTCGAGCCCGGTCACCTCATCGCGTACGCGCGACGGGGCGGTGGCTACGGTCCGACCACCGAGGGCTGGATGGTCCGGGGCGAGTCGCGTGATGGCGGCCGCACCTGGGGCGACGGCAAGGACACGACGTTCCCGAATCCGAATTCGGCCGTCGACTTCGTGAAGCTGCAGTCGGGTGCGCTCCTGCTGGTCTACAACGACCACATGTGGAAGCGGACCCCGCTGATGCTGGCCCTCTCCGATGACCAGGACCGCACCTATCCGGTCAAGAAGGTGCTCGCGACCGGCGAGAACAGCTACGCCTATCCGATCGCCTTCCAGGCCAGGGATGGCCGCATCCACCTCGTATACACGTCCGAGTCGCGCAAGGTGATCAACCACGCGATCGTCACCGAGGACTGGATCCGCGGCCGCTAGGACGCACCGGGCCGGCGCGCCCGCAGGGTGTCAGCACTGTCCGTAAGCGGACACTTCCGAACATTCGCTGGCGCTCCGCGTAGAATCCCGCGGCGGCCTCGCGTTGGCCGCCTCGGGAGTGCCCTGCGCGGATGATCACGGCGTACGAAATCTGGTTGAGGCTCTGGGCCCGTCGCGCCCAGTACCTGCGGCGATCACGGACGGATGTCGACGGCGCGGTGACGACGCCGCTGCCCGGGCAACCCTTCGTCCACGGCTTCCACGTGACGGGCTGGGCCGTCACGCCCGACGACCAGCCGCAGGTCGCCGTCTATGCCGGCGGCCGCAAGGTCTGGGAAGGCATCGCCGACCTCCCGCATCCCGCTGTCGGGCCTCGCGCCCGGCGTTTCTCGACGTTCATCCGCGCGTCGGCCCTCGAGGGCCTCGGACGATTCCCCTGGGTGCGCGTGACTGCGCGCCCGTCCGGCACGCCGGAGCGCCAGGCCAAGCTGCTGCACGCGCTGCCGCTGCAACGCGGACGCCTGCTCTCGGCGCTGCCGCGCTGGGCCTATGGCCGCGTGTGGGACCGAGGCGCCCGCACCGAACTCGACGCCCGCCTGTCGGTGGCCGGCTTTGCCGATCAGGCCGAATGGGACCGCTCGGGCGACGATACGGCGGCCAGGGTCGCACGTGATACCGCGATCTCGACGAACGACCACGTGCTCGAAGTCGGGTGCGGAGCCGGGCGGGTCGGCGCCTACATGGCCCCCCGCTGCGGCCACTGGACCGGCGCCGACGTGTCGCAGAACATGCTCAATCACGCTCGCCGGGCGCTGGCAGCCCACGCCAACGTCGGCTTCGTCCACCTCAATGGCTTCGACCTGGCCGGCATCGCCGACGCGAGCCAGGATGTCGTCTATTGCACCGCTGTCTTCATGCATCTCGACGAGTGGGATCGGTACCGGTACGTCACCGAGTTCTTCCGCGTGCTGAAACCCGGCGGCCGTGTCTATTTCGACAACTTCGAGCTGCGAACGCCGGACGGCTGGCGGCTCTTCACCGAGATGGCGGCACTCGACGTGGCCGTGCGTCCTCCCAACGTCAGCCGCGCGTCGACGGAGCAGGAGCTCAGCTGGTATGCGATCCAGGCCGGCTTCATCGATGTCGGCGTCGACATCGGGTCACTCTGGGTGACGGTCGTCGGCCGCAAGCCGGCATAAGGCCGGGCTGGCGGCGCTCGCTATACTTCCGGGGTGTCTGCCCCTGCCGTCGCGTTACGCGGCGTGTCCAAGCGCTTCACGCTCTACCATCAGGGCGGCGGCGGCCTGAAAGAACGCCTCGTCGGCTTGGTCGGCGGCCCTCGCGACGCCCGCGAAGCGTTCTGGGCGCTGCGCGACGTCGGCTTCGAGGTCGCTGCCGGCGAGACGCTGGGCCTGATCGGGCACAACGGCTGTGGCAAGAGCACCCTCCTGCAGATCATCGCGGGCATCCTCGAGCCCGACAGCGGCTCGGTGGCCACCACCGGCCGCATCACGTCCTTGCTCGAACTCGGCGCCGGCTTCAGCCCGGACCTGTCGGGCCGCGACAACGTGTTCCTCAACGCGTCACTGCACGGCGTGCCGGCCGACGTGATCCGCAGCAAGTTCGACGAGATCGTCGCCTTCGCCGAACTCGGACGCTTCATCGACACGCCCGTCCGCAACTACTCGTCGGGCATGTACATGCGGCTCGGCTTCTCGGTGGCGGCCCACCTCGATCCGGAGATCGTCCTGGTCGACGAGGCGCTGGCGGTCGGCGACGAGTCGTTCCAGCGCAAGTGCCTGCGCAAGATCCAGCACTTCCAGAGCCAGGGCGTGACGGTCGTGATCGTGTCGCACGACCTGCTGCTCGTCGAGCGCCTGTGCACCCGCGCCTGCCTGCTGCAGCGCGGCGAGCTGGTGACGCTCGGGGAGCCGGCCGACGTCATCGCGCGCTACCACCAGATCGCGGCAGCGTCGGGCGAAGTGGCCGGCGAATATCGCTGGGGCTCCCGTGAAGTCGAGCTCCCGACCGTCGCCCTGCTCGGGGCCGACGACCAGCCGGTCAGCAGCCTGCGCACCGGCGAGACGTTGACGATCGCGTTCGCATACAAGGCCGGCGCCCGCATCGCACGGCCGGTCTTCGGCCTCGCGATCTATCACGAGGACGGCACGCATCTCACCGGCCCGAACACGCGCACGGGTGGGCTTGCGATTCCCTTCGTCGAGGGCAACGGCGAGGTCCGCTACACGATCGACCATCTGCCGCTGCTGCCGGGGCGTTACGTCGTGTCGATATCGGCGTACGACCACCATCTCGTGGAGCCGCTGGACCACCGCGAACGGGTCGCGACCTTCACGGTCACCGAGGGCGGCACCCTCGAGCGCTTCGGCAAGGTGACGCTCGGCGGCCATTGGCACCTGCGTCCGACCGGCACGCCGGAGCCTGTCGGCTCGTGAGCGCGCCTCGGCTCGCGGCGGTGCTCCACGGCGCCCGCTGGCCCACCGACGATGCCGGTGCCGCGTGGCGACAGCGCCTGTCGCGCGCGCTGCAGCGCGAGGTCGACATCGTTCTCGCGCGTGACGAGCCCGGCTCCCCGCGCGGCGCCGCGGCCTGCATCGCCGATGCGCTCGGACGGACGATGGCGCCGCACGTGCTCGTCGCCGACGTCCACGCCACGCCCGACGACGAAACGCTGCAGACGCTGGTGGCGGCCCTGACCGACGCGGCGCTCGTGGTGCCCACGGCGCCACCGGCGGACCGTCCGGCCGTCGACGGCGACCGCTGGTCGGCGCGTCTGCGGGCCGCCGCCGCTGGCGAATCCGCGCCGCGCTTCGTCGAGGCACCGGTATGGACGGTGCAGCGCGAAGCCGTGATCGACGCCGGCGGCCTGGACGCCGCTCTCTGGTCCTACGGCACCCTCGACGACCTGGCCGTACGTCTCACCCGCATCGGCGCGCCG
>DATJTM010000520.1:0-12633 GCA_035503395.1 Luteitalea sp. | reverse complement strand
CGTCCGACTGCTCCTGCACTTCGACGAGCGTCAGGCCTGGTCCGAGCGCGTGCACGGTACCGGCCGGTACGAGGAACGTGTTGCCGGCGGCGGCGGGCCGCCAGTCCATCAGTCGCTCGATCTCGCCGGAGAGGGCCGCCGCTTCGCCCTGCTCACGCGTGAGCGGGGCCGACAGGCCGAGTCCGACGGTGGCGTTGGGCTCGGCACCAATCACGTGCCACGCCTCGGTCTTGCCGCGTGACCCGTCATGGTGCTCCGCCGCGTAGCCATCGTCGGGATGCACCTGCACCGAGAGGCGCTCCGACGTGAAGAGCATCTTGACCAGCAGCGGGCACTCGACGCCCAGTTCGGGGCCGAGGATCTCCTCTGGGAACGCACGCGTGAGTGCCCCGAGCGTTTCGCCGGCGCTGGTGGCGTTGCCGTCGGCCGTGAACCACGCCTCGCCGACCCGTGCGTCTGGCGTCGGATTGTCGAAGTAGGGCGCGAGGTCGGTGACGCCCCACGGACGGGCCGCGAACGTCGGGACCAGGGCGAACGGTCGTTGCCAGACGTGCATTCGATGATTATCGATCCGGGTGCGGGGTACCGGGTACCGGGTACCGGGTACGGGGTACGGGGTACCGGGTACGCCGAACGACGTCATGACTGAACCGGCCGACACGTCGGCCGGCTACGAAAGGAGCGTCGAACTCCGAAGCCTCCCTCCGAACCCGGTACCCGGTACCCGGTACCCGGTTCCCGGTACCCGTTTCCCGTTTCCCGGTTCCCGCCTCCCGGATCTCGTGACACGTATCCGTCGTCCCGTCATGACTACAATGCGCGCCATGACCGACACGGGGCTCGACGTCCATGGACACACCCGCCGCGCGCTGATCGTCTCCGGTGCGGCGGCGCTCGCGGCATTGGCCGGCCGGGCCCCGTTGATGGCGTTCCGTGATGTGTCCGGGCCCGACCCCTTCAAGATGGGAGTGGCCTCGGGTGACCCCTGGACCGACAGCGTCGTGTTGTGGACGCGGCTGGCGCCGCAACCGTTCGCCGAGGACGGCTTCGGTGCCATGCCGACGCGCGACGTGCGGGTCAAGTGGGAACTCGCGGCCGACGCATCGTTCTCGCGCATCCTCCGAACCGGCCACGAGACGGCGCGCACCGCGCAGGCGCACTCGGTGCACGTCGAGGTCGGCGGGCTGGCCCCCGGTCGCGACTACTTCTATCGGTTCGAGGCGATGGGGCACCGGTCGCGCACCGGTCGCACGCGCACGGCGCCCGCCAGTGGCGACAAGACGCCGGCCCGCTTCGGCGTCGTGTCGTGCTCACGCTACGAGACGGGTCACTTCACCGCCTATCGCCACCTTGCCGCCGAGCATCCCGACCTGGTACTGCACCTCGGCGACTACATCTACGAAAACGCCGGCAACCCGAAAACGCCGGTGACGCGACCCTTCGAACAGGGCGAGATTCTGACCCTGGCCGATTACCGCCGACGCTACGCGATCTACCGCACCGACCCCGACCTGCAGACGCTGCACGCCGAGGCGCCATGGGCCATCGTGTGGGACGACCACGAGGTCGACAACAACTGGGCCGGCGACATCCCGGAGGGCAAGCAGACGCGTGAGCAATTCCTTGCGCGTCGTTCGGCGGCGTTCCAGACCCACTTCGAGGTGATGCCGATGCGTCGCGCCGCCAGGCCGACCGGCTCGTCGGCGCGCATCTACCGCGAGATCGCGTGGGGCGACCTCGCGTCGTTCTACATGCTCGACACGCGGCAGCATCGTGACGACCAGCCGTGCGGCGATGGCAACAAGCCCGACTGCGACGATCGCCTGCAGCCGTCGCGGACGATGTTGGGGAAGGCGCAGGAGGCCTGGCTCGCCGACCGCGCCCGTCGATCACGGGCGCGCTGGGACGTGCTCGGTCAGCAGGTCTTCTTCGGAGAACTGTGGCGAGCGCTGCCGGACGGCCGCAGCGCCACGCCGGTCGACAGTTGGAACGGCTACACGGCGGCGCGGCAACGTGTGCTCGACATGTTCAGCGATCGCCCGCGCAACTTCGTCGTGCTGACCGGTGACGTGCATCGCCATTACTGCGGCACCCTGCACGCGGACAGCCGGCCGGACGGCCGCGTCGTCGGCTCCGAATTCGTCACCACGTCGGTCACCAGCGGCGGCGACGGCAACGACAACCCGGCGACGACCGAGCCCATCCTGGCGCGCAATCCCAACCTTCGATACTCCTGCGACCGACGCGGCTATGTCGTGACTGAGGTGGCGCCGGAGCGCTGGACGACGCATTATCGAGTCGTACCCTACGTGACACGGCCCGACGCGCCAGTGGAGACGCGACGTTCCTTCGTCGTCGAAGCCGGCGCTCCAGGCCTGCACGCGATCCGGTGACGCGAGCGCGGGCGACGTGCAGCCCTGACGTCGATCGTGCCCGGCACCCTACAGTGGCGGTCGAGCTCGACCGACACAGTGGGAGACGTTTCGCCCATGACGCCTGCCCCCCCTCCCAGCCAGGACGTAGCGGTCGACGAGCGCCCCGATCCACGCGCCTCTGCCACTCCGGGCCCCGTCGATGCCGTCACGCCGGCGCCCGACGAGGCCTATGACACGCTCGCGCACGCCATCTCGCACGACCTGCGGGCGCCGCTTCGCGCCATCGAAGGATATGCCCTGGCCCTGGCTGAAGACTTCGGTCGACAGCTGCCGCTCGAGGCGCGCGACTTCGTCTCGCGCATCCGCGCCGCCACCCAGACGGTCGAGCAGCGCGTCGACGCCTTGCTGCGCCTCTCGCAGCTCGGCCGCGGCGCCCTCGCGAGCGAACGCTGTGACCTGTCGGTGATCGCCACGCCGATCGTCGCCGACCTCCGTCGTACCGCCCCCACTCGTCGCGCCACGGTCATCGTGCCGCCGTCGATGCTCGTGCTCGGCGACGGCACGCTGCTCGGCATCGCCCTCGAGAACCTGCTCGGCAACGCCTGGAAGTTCACGCGGCTGCAGCCTGCACCCGTGATCGAAGTCGGTCTGCACCCGGCCGGCGAGGAGGCGGTGGTGTTCGTGCGCGACAACGGCGTCGGTTTCGACATGCGCCACGCGCACCGGCTCGGCGTGCCGTTCCAGCGCCTGCACGACGGGTCGACCTTCGAAGGTACCGGCATCGGCCTGGCCTCCACGCGGCGCATCGTCGAGCGGCATGGTGGCCGCCTGTGGGCCGAGGCGTCGCCGGGCGAAGGCGCCACCTTCTACCTCTCGCTGCCTTCGGTCAGGACTCGCTGACATGTCGGACTCGACCAGCCCCCTCCTGCGCCGACTGCCGACGCGCACCACGACGTCGGCGCCGATGCCGACCGCAGACGTGGTAGTGCCGCACGTACCGGCCCAGCCCGACCTGTTCGACCGGCCGGGCGAGTTGCCGCGCAGCGAGATGCGGCGGGCCCGGCCGCGAGCGTTGCGTGTCCTGCTGGTCGAGGACTCACACGACGACGCCTGGCTCGTGCAGCGGCAACTCGATCGCGGCGGCTTCACGCCGGACATTCATCGCGTCACCGATGCCGAGGGCTTGCGCGGGGCGCTGAAGGGTGGTCGCTGGGACATCGTCATCGCCGACTACCACCTGCCCACCTTCTCCGGGCTCGATGCGGTGCGCATGGTGCGCCAGCACTGCGCCAGCCTGCCGTGCCTGCTCGTGTCGGGCACCGTGGGTGAGGCGATTGCCGTCGAGGCGATGCGGCTGGGCGCCAGCGACTACCTGATGAAGGGCAACCTCACGCGACTGGTGCCCGCGGTGGAGCGGGAACTGCGTGAGTCCGAGAGTCGCAACGAGCGCCGGCGGGCCGAGCGGGCACTGGCCGCCAGCGAGGAACGCACCCGCCTGATCATCGAGCACGCGCTCGATGCCGTCGTCTCCTTCACGGCGCAGGGGCAGGTCACCGAGTGGAACCTGCGAGCCGAGGAGCTGTTCGGGTTGTCGCGCGTCGAGGTGATCGGCCGATCGTTCGACGAGGTGGTGCTGGCGCCGGCGATCCGTCAGACCTTCACCGAGGCCCTGGCCGCCGGGTTCCCGGCCTCGGCGCTCCTCGGCATCAAGCGACGTGCCGAAGTGCTCGGCGCGCATCGCGACGGTCGTGAACTCGCCCTGGAGCTGTCGTTGGTGCCGGTGCCCTCATCGGCCGGCCTGTCGTACAGCGCCTTCCTGCGGGACCTGTCCGAGCGACGCGATGGCGAGGCCAAGCGGGCCAGCCTCGAAGCGCAGCTCCGCCAGTCGCAGAAGATGGAAGCGATCGGCAAGCTGGCCGGTGGCGTCGCGCACGACTTCAACAACCTGCTGACCGTCATCCAGGGGCAGTCGGCGCTGCTCGAGGACGGCCTGCTCGACGTGGGCGAGATCGTGCCGGCCGCGCGTGCCATCGGAGAAGCGGCCGACAAGGCCGCCGAGCTCACGCGTCAACTGCTGGCGTTCAGCCGGCGCCAGGTCGTCGAACTGGTGCCCACCGACGTCAACGAGCTGGTCGCCGACCTCGGGAAGTTGCTGCGGCGACTGATTGGCGCCGACATCGAGCTGCACACCGTGCTGGCGCCCGGACGCGTGCACATCAACGCCGACGCCGGGATGATCGAGCAGGTGCTCATGAACCTGGCGGTCAACGCGCGCGACGCGATGCCGGCCGGCGGGTCGCTCGTCGTGTCGTCGTCGATTGTCCACGCGCGACCGCCGCGCACGGCGGCAGCGGCGCCAGGACCGGGCTCCTACGCCCGGCTGACGGTGCGCGATTCGGGAACTGGCATCGCGCCCGAGCACCTGCCGCACATCTTCGAGCCGTTCTACACGACGAAGGACAAGGCGCGCTCGACCGGGCTCGGCCTGGCCACCGTGTTCGGCATCGTCGAACAGCATCGCGGCTGGGTCGACGTCCACACGCGCGTCGGCGAAGGCACGGTGTTCGACGTCTACGTGCCGCTGTGCGCCGATTGCGCCGCCGAAGCGCCGTCGATGGCCGTCGCGCCCACACAACTGCCGCGTGGGCACGAGTGCGTGCTGGTGGTCGAGGACGAGCTCGCGGTGCGCGAGATGGTGCGCGACGTGCTGGTGCGCCAGGGCTATCGCGTGTACGAGGCGGGGTCGGGACGTGAAGCGCTCGACCTGTGGACGCGGCACGCGCGCGACATCGAGCTGGTGCTCACCGACATCGTGATGCCCGACGGCATCATGGGCACCGACCTGGTGCAGCGGCTGATGACCGATCGCCCCGACCTGCCGGTGATCTTCACGAGCGGCTACAGCCACGAATCCGACAGGGTGCAGATGGACCTGGTGGAGGGCGTCAACTTCCTCCAGAAGCCGTATCGCCCGACCACCCTCGTCCGACTGCTCCGCGAGCGCCTCGAAGGGCGCGAGCGCCCAGCCTAGACGCCGACGCCGATCGGGCAGCTCACGTTCGTCCCGCCCATCCCGCAGTAGCCGTTGGGATGGGTGTGCAGGTACTGCTGGTGGTAGCCCTCGGCGAAGTAGAACGTCGGCGCTGCGACCACCTCGGTGGTGATGCGGTCGTAGCCGGCCCGCGACAGCGCCTGCTGGTACGCGTCGCGTGACGCGTCCGCGGCGGCGCGCTGGCCCTCGTCGTACCAGCCAAGCAGCGACCGGTACTGCGTCCCCACGTCGTTGCCCTGCCGCATCCCCTGCGTCGGGTCGTGGTTCTCCCAGAACGTCTTGAGCAGCACCTCGTACGGCACGACCGACGGGTCGTAGACCACGCGTACCACCTCGGTGTGTCCCGTGAGGCCGGAGCAGACTTCCTCGTAGGTCGGGTTCGGCGTGTGCCCGCCGGCATAGCCGACCGCGGTGGAGATGACGCCGGGCAGCTGCCAGAACTTGCGCTCAGCGCCCCAGAAGCACCCCATCGCGAACATCGCCATGGCGCTGCCCTCGGGAAACGGCCCATCGAGGGTCGCCGGCAGGACGTGATGGCGCGAGGGGAGCGGGAGCGCCGTATCGCGACCGGGCAGGGCCTCGGCCGCAGTCGGAATGCGAAGCGAGCGGGAATCCTTGAACCACATAGGGGTAGTCAATCACCAAACGACGGGAACCGGAACAGCCTCGGGTACGGGGTACAGGGTGCCGGGTACACAAACAACATCGGGAACCGGGAACCGGGATCCGGGACAGCACCCGGGTACGGGGTGCGGGGTGCAGGGCACAGGAACAACGTCGCGAATCGGGAACCGGGAACAGAACCATGCTCGGCAACCGGCAAGCGGCAACCCGGCAAACGACCACCGACCACTTCATTCGTAGCCGACCGACTTGTCGGTCGGCCCCGCGGGTTCGTTTCCGCCCCAAGGCCCAAGGCCCAAGGCCCAAGGCCCAAGGCCCAAGGCCCAAGGCCCAAGGCCCAAGGCCCAAGGCCCAAGGCCCAACCCTACACCGGCACGAACGGGTAGGTCGCCGTGTTACGCCACACCCAGAATGCGAGCGTGACGAGCAGCATCACCCATGAGATGCGCGTCCGCAGCTGCGAGGTTCGCGGTGGCCCGGTCAGATGGGGGAGGGCGATGAAGACGGCCAGCGCCGGCGCGGCGACGAAGGCCCACGGGTTGAAGGCAAAGGCCCGCGAGACGTCGCCGTGCAGCAACGCGTGCGTGGCGCGCGTGAGGCCACAGCCGGGGCAGGCCAGGCCGAGGAGCGTGCGGTACGGACAGGGGGGCGTGAGTGCGTGTTGCGACGGGTCGACGGCATAGATGGTGAGCAACGCGGCGCCGAGGACCAGGGCGAGCGCAGCCCTCGTCCTCGGTCGCCACGTACCCACGCGCCGATGCCTAGTAGCCGCCCGCGCCGGTCAGCGCGCCGAGCGTGGCCATGCCGCCGAAGAGGATGACCCAGAGCAGACCGAGTCCCAGCAGGATGGTGCCGATGATGCCGAGGATCTTGGCCACCTGCGCCATGCCGCGGTTGGATTCCGCCACCCGGCCGGCGTCGATGTTCTTGATTTCCTCGTTGGACATGTACCACGCGATCGGCGCGAGCAACCCGCAGCAGATGATGCCGAGGACGCCCAGCACGAGCGACATGGTCGCCTTGCTGCTCTGAGTCGCGACCGGAATCGCGGGCGGGAACGTAGGCGTGGACATGCGTGCACGACTCCTGTCGGGGTGAGGCCCGGTCGGCCGGGCCGAGCTGTATGGAACGCGTGCAGTCTCGCACAACTCGGCATTGGATGAAATGCACATCGGTGCCGTCGCGGAGTGTGAGACAGTACCGAGACGCGAGTCTGGTCAGCGCGATGGAGGTCAGATGGAAGGGATTTTCCCCGCGTGGGGTCGTATTCTTCAGGGTTATCGCCCAAATCTTTCGATCGAGATCACGCGGGAATGTCCACTGCGTTGCCCGGGCTGTTATGCGTACGGCGATGATCACCTCGGCGGTGATCTGACGCTGCGCCAGATGGCCGATCTGAAGGGCGATGCCCTCGTGCAGGGCGTCCTCGACGCCGTGCGGGTCCACAAGCCGATTCACCTGTCGATCATCGGCGGGGAGCCGCTGGTGCGGTTCCGTGAACTCGATACGCTGCTCCCGCAGCTGTCGGCGATGGGGCTGTACGTCCAGGTCGTGACGAGTGCCGTGCGACCGATCCCCGAGGCGTGGGCGAAGATCCCGCGTCTGCAGATCGTGGTGTCGATCGATGGCCTGCCGGCCGAGCACAACGTGCGGCGCGCGCCGGCGACCTACGACCGGATCCTCAAGCACATCGCCGGGCAGCAGATCACGGTGCATTGCACGATCACGCGGCAGATTGTCCAGCGCGACGGTTACCTCGAGGAGTTCCTGAAGTTCTGGTCGGAGAACGCCGACACGCGGCAGATCTGGTTCAGCCTGTACACGCCGCAGATCGGCGAGGAGTCCGAGGAGCGGCTGCGTCCCGAGGACCGGGAGAAGGTCGTCCGCACGATCCTCGATCTGCGCACGCGCTACCCCAAGCTGCGGATGCCCAAGGGGATGGTGGAGGTGTACCTCAAGCCGCCGTCCTCGCCCGACGAGTGCACGTTCTCGAAGACGACGTTGTGCGTGTCGTCGGACCTGCATCGACGGATCACGCCGTGCCAGTTCGGTGGCAATCCGGATTGCTCGCAGTGCGGCTGCATCGCCACCGCGGGTCTCGACGCCGTGTCGCGGCACCGGCTGCCAGGCGGCCTGCGCGTCGGCGCGATCTTCGACGCCTCGTTCGGGATTGGCCGCGCGGTCGCACGGCTCTCTGGGCGTGGTGAGCCGCGCGGTGGCGCGGGCGCGACGGGGAACGCCGCGCCCGTCGCCGACGTCAGTGCACCGTCAGCTGGTTCCTGACGGTCGCGCCGCCCGACACCCCCAGCGCGCTCTTCTCGGCCGCTGCCTTGGCGGCGGCCGTCTTCACCGTCCCGGTCAGCGTCACCGTCTTGCCGTCGACTGACGTGTCGACGTTGATCGTCGACGCGTCCACCCCCGGCGTCGCCGCCAGCGCCGTCTTGACGGCCGCCGTGGTCGCGGCCCCGGCGGCCATCGCCGCGGCGGCGCGCGTGGCATCGGCGGCTGCGGCCGCGGCGCCAGCCCCCGCCGCCATCGCGGCCACGGCGGCATCGCTGCCCGATGCCTTGGCGGCATCGGCCATCTGTCCTGCCGACTTGGTCATCTCGGCCGCCGCGTTCTGCATCTGGGCCGACATTTCCTTGGTGGCGGCTTCAACGTGTTTGGTGGCCTGCGCGGTCGCGGCTTCCACCTGCCTGGCGGCAGCCTCGGCAGCCTTCCGGGCCTCTTCGGCCTGGCGCTCTGCGGCGGATGGCCCGCACGCTGTCAGCAACGTCGCGGTCAGCAGTACTGCCACGACGGACATGTTCCTGCGCATCGTCTCCTCCTGATCGTTCGGTCGGAGGTCGACCGTCCTCAGTCGAGCCCCCGTCCGGAGACAACGATGCGTCGCGGCGCAGCGCACGACGTGGGCGTCGCGCGTGCCGCGCCCCGTCAGAGGACCTTCCGGCCGGTGGCCAGACGGACGACGATCAGGACCAGGGCAACGACGAGCAGGATGTGCAGGAAGCCACCGAGGGTGTAGGAGCTCACGAGACCCAGCAGCCACAGCAGCACGAGGATGATGATCAGGGTTTCCAACATGGCGGCCTCCGCGGTCGGCAAGGCGCGACATGCGCCAGTCAGCAGACCCGGCGCCTTCTACAGCAGGGCTCGTGCCACCCTGGCCGCCACCGTCGCGTTCGCGGTAGCATCGTCTCGCTAGACGATTTCCGGCGTGAGTACACCAAACGGGCCCGTTGTGTTGCGGAATCGTGCAGGTGCCGTTGTCGTGTAAGAGCTACTCGACACGTTCAAGGCCGAGTCGGACCCGGGCGGAAGATACCTTGCCCGGCGTCCGACTCGAGGATGTTTACCGGGCCCGGGTGGCGCTGCCGCTGGCCACGGCGGCGCCGAAGACCTGAGCTGCCCGATCCTCGGCGGCGGCGACTTCGGCCTTCATCTTCTGGCCGAGCTCACGCATGCCGTCGCCCTCGACCCGCATCTTGTCGCCGAGCGCCCGCATCTGCTCACCAAGCTTTCGCTGCTCGTCGCCGAGCGCCCGCATCTTCGCTTCGACGTCCTTCTGCTGACGCTCGAGGTCGCGCACCTTATCCTCTTCGGCGGTGCTTCGGGCCCCTTCCTTCGATTGCATCCGCTGGGCGGTGATGGCGAGACGCTCCGCCGTGATACGCGCGATGTCGGCGCCCAGCGCTGCCTGCTGCGCGCCGAGCTGTCCCTGCTGGGCGCCCAGATGGCCCTGTTCGCCGCCGATGGCGCCCTGCTTCGAGCCCAGCTCTCCCATCTTCTGGCCAAGGACTTCGACTGGCGCGAAGGCCTGGCGCAGCGCGGCAATCGTCTTCGGGTCACGCGTCACGTAGGCGGTGCCCTGATGGCGGAACCACAGGAGGGTCTCGCCATTCGTCCGATTGCGTTCGGCCGCGGCACGGTCTGAAGACGACCCAGACATCTTGTTGCGGTCATTGCCCTCCAGCAGGACCCACGGCGCGCGATTCCTCGGCTCGTCGTCCTGCCACTCCGGCGGCGCGGGCGGCGCCGGCGGGGCGGCTGGCGCCGCGGGCGCGGCCGGGTGCGCGGCTGCCGCCGCGGCCGGTGGGGGCGGTGGTGGCGGAGGGGGCGGTGGCGCGTCGGCCGGGGCCGGACTCACGGCATCGGCGGGCGGCGGTGGAGGAGGCGGCGGAGGTGGCGGCATCGTGCGCTGCTCGCCGTCCGGGTACACGACGTAGCGGGACGTGTCCTGCCCCTCGGCCGCCGGAACCGTGGCGGGGGCGATGGCGGCACTCGGGAAGGCGGCCGGCATCGGCTCGGGCAACGCCTGCGCGGCGGGGCGCGCCACCAGCGTCAACGGCACGGACAGCGCGGTGGCGCCGGCCAGGACCCACCACCAGCGCGAGGCTGGCGTGCTGGAGCGATCGAGCATGGTCAATCTCCTCTTCAGGGACGTGTAAGTGCGCGACGATCCGGCCGCGGCCAGGACGTCGTGCGACGGCGCCACACCCAGGGCCAGCAACAACTGGCCGTATTGGGCTGGCGAGGCACCGAGGGTCTGCAGGACCTCGGCATCACAGGCTTCCTCGCGCGCCGCCAGGTATTCGCGGGTGGCGAGATGGGCGATTGGGTGGAAGAAGAACAGGCGCGTGGCGATGGCCGGCACCCAGCCCCACACGAGGTCACCGCGACGGACGTGGGCGAGCTCGTGGCCGAGCAGCAGATCCAGCTGTTCGCGCGGCATCGCCGCCGTCACCTTCGTGGGCAGCAGGATCGTCGGCTTCAGGACGCCGGTGATGACCGGGGCGCTCGACCGTCGCGAGGTGAGGACGTCGGGCAGCACCGTCAGCGCGAACTGCTGGACGAGGCGACCCACACGCCGCGCGATGACGGCAGGCGCGGGCTCCGCGTCGCGCCGCAGTCGCCGTGCGGCCCGCAAGGCACCGGCGAGGCCGGCCGCCTGCCAGAGCATGGCGACGGTCCACAGGCCGACGAGGGCGACGGGCCAGAGCGACGCGTACGGAATCGAGATCGGTGCCGTGACCGGGTCGGCGGCCATCCCCGACGTCGGCAACACGAGCATCGTGTCAGCCGGCGCGGGCGCAACCTCGGTGGTCGGGAGAAGGGGGATCGGCAGCAGGGCCGGCACCGGTAGCACGCCGAGCACCAGTTTCAGGGCCACCAGCCACCACAGCCATGCGCGCACCGCCGCCGGCAGTCCCGGCAATGCCCGGCAGATCAGCCACACGAGGCCGCCCACCGCGGCGCCTTCAAGCGCGGACTGGCCAAAGGTGCCGAGCAACTGCCAGGCGACCGTGCGCGCCGCGTCCACGACGGCCACGATGGTCACGACGGCCTCCGCGTCCGCGTCTGCAGGCGTGCGACCAGTTCTTCGAGTTCGGCGAGTTCGGCCGGCGTCACCTCGCCGGCGTCGTGGAGATAGGCGACAAACGGCGACACCGAGCCGCCGAGCGTGCGCGAGACGAACGTGCCCACCGCTTCTTTCAGCACGGCGTCGGGCCCAGCCTCGGCACTGTAGCGGAAGACGCCCTGCACCCGGCGGCGGGTCAGGTGCCCCTTCTTCCGCAGCCGCTCCATCATCGTCAGCACCGTCGAGCGGGCGAGGCCGCGTGACGTGCCGTAGTCGTCGGCGACTTCGCCGACCGTGATGGCGGGATGTTCGGCGAGCCAGGTGAGGAGGGCGAGTTCCTGCTCGCCCGGGCGCTTGGTGCTCATCGTCGACCGTCCTGTCGTGGTGACTACAACTGTAGGCAGCTGGCTCAGTGTGCCATTGACTACAACTGTCGTCAACCCAGTCGAGGAGACGTGTCGCGCCGCCCGGAAGTTCCGAACGAACAAGGGCGCCTTGCGAGGCGCCCTTTCCGTACCCGGTCCCCGGTACCCGGTCCCCGGTATCCGGTTCCCGTCGTCGATCCGACTACTGATCTTCGCGCTGCAGGTTCTGGCGCGGCACGTCCTCGTGCCCCTGCTCGACGTAGAGCTGCGACCAGTACTTCACGTCGCGGGCGCCGTGTTGCGTGAGGATGTGCATCGCCCGATCCTTCAGCGCCTCGTCGGTGCCGACCTTGGCGGCGACTACGAAACCGCCGGCGTGCAGTGTGGCCGAGGCGACCTCGTGGAACTTCGCGGTATCCGACACCCAGTTCTCGATCTTGCGGAACCAGCGGCCGGCGGTGCCGAGGGTGTCGCCGCTCGGGTCGAGCGCTGCCTCACCCTCCACGCCCGAGAACAGGTCGATGCCCTCGCGACCGAACCCTGCCGCCTCCAGGTCGCGCACGGCGTTGGTGACCGCGTCGTGCCCGTCGAACAGGCCGGTGACGTGATGAATGGGGTTGTACTGCAGGTGTTCCTTCGGTAAGTGCGGATTGACGCGTGTCATGTGGCGGACTCCTGCTCAGCCGTTGGGTGAAGTCGCAAAGACGACAGCCGAGGCTGATGCAACGGCTGTTCCGTTCCACCTCTGCCTTCTCTCCATTCAAGTCAGAGTCAGAAGTCGACGTCCGAAGGAGAACGCCCGCGGCTCAGGCGTAGGCCAGCAGCCGGCCACAGATCAACGCCGTCGTCCAGCAGAGT
>DATJTM010000519.1:0-2641 GCA_035503395.1 Luteitalea sp. | reverse complement strand
GCGCCTACGTGTCGGGCGACACGCCGACGGTGGACGAAGGCGATCAGCACGCACGGATAAACCTGTAGAGCGGGTCCCGGGTCCCGGGTACCGGGTACCGGGTACAGGGGACGGTACCGGGGACCGGGTACGTCGGGGATTTGGTAGGGACGGCCCGCCGGGCCGTCCGTGATCGCGGACGCGCCGGCGGCGCGTTCCTACCCAATTCGTGGCTTCTCGCACGTTCCTAACCCAGAACGCGTGTCGCTATACGCTCGCAACCGCCTGGTTGCGTCGTCCAAGGCGATCGCTCACGCGCGCGTGTCGGGCGGGAGGCGCGAGAAGACGCGGGCGGGATTGTCGTGCAGCACCGCGCGGCCGATCGCGAGGGCGGCGTCTGGCTGCAGATCGCCGCGCCCCACCCGCGCCGCCAGCGCGGTGGCGATGTTGCGACGCGCCATCACCAGGTGCGCGTACGACAGCTCCGGATATCGGTAATCACCACCGAACGCAAAGATCTTGTTGGACGGGATGAGGTCGAGCGCCTCGTCGAGCGTCCGCTGCGCCAGCAGCGGCGACACGATGTGCATCCAGCAGAAGTCGAGGCAGACGTTGCGGAATGTCTTGGCCAGCACCATGGCTTCGTGGTGATACGGGTAGCCGACGTGGAACAGGTCGAAGGTGACGCGCGGATAGCGGAAGAACAGGTTGGTCAGGTCGGCCGGACGGGAGTGCGTCACGAAGTTGCCGTTGCCGGCATGCAGTCCCGTGTGAACCTGCATCGGCACGCCGTGCGCCTCGGCCAGTTGCACCAGGTGGTGGAAGAGATGATCGGCGAGTGGGGTGTACGGCCGCGCCTCGGTGACACGATAGCCTTCACCGGGCGGTGTCTCGTCGCGCATCAGGCGATCGAAGGTGCGTTGCGCATCGGCTTCACTGACTTCGACGAACGCGAGTGACCGCTGATAGGCCAGCGTCGTCTTGATGGCGACCAGCCCGAGCTTCATCGCTGCCTCGACATGCGCCGCCATTGCGCGCTTGAGGTCGGCGACGCTCGTAATCGAGTGCCCGGCGAGCGGCTCCAGTCGACCGACGCCGGCCCGCGTCACCGGCGCGACGAACCAGTCGAACTTGCGCACCAGTGCGAAGCAGGCCGGGTCGACCGCCGTCGGGCGCGGCTGCCAGTACTCGTCGTTCAGACACACCCGCAGGTTGGCGCGCCGCAGCAGCACGTCGCGATACAGACCCGTCCGATTGGCGGCGCTGATGCGCTCGTTCGCCGCGAGCACCGACGACTCGTCGAGCGTGTCGACGTCGTACACATCGTGCAGGGCGATGCGCAGCGCCCGCCCGTACCCGGTCTCGCGCGCCGCGGCCCAGAACGGCGCGAACCGCCGCCACTTGTCGCGGGGATCGGCCGCGACGTCCTCGATGACGGTTCGATCCGCGTCGCTCAATCCCGCCGACGTCACATCGTCCAGCGCGTAGTGACTGGCGAGTGTGAACATGTCGACCGGCCGCGCCACCCGTTCGGCCTCGGGCAGGATGTGTTCGTGCGTGTCGATGGCGCGCACGCGCGCGAATTCTGCGAGCAGGTCGGCTTCCAGGCGCGGTGCTGCCGAGGAAGCTGACGCAGGATGACTCGGCGCCGATGCCGGTATCTGCGCCCACGGCAGCGCGAGCGGCACCCGGAACAGGTCGCGGCGGTCCATGCGCGGATGCTAGTGGGTGTGAGGTCCGCGGCGAAAGGGCAAAAAGGTCAAAGTTCGAGAAGTGCGAAAAGAACCGCACGGGCACGAAGCCGGAACACTGCGGCACGACCCGCAAACACGGATCACGCTGCAAGCGGAAGCGGACTGGCGCCGTGCTCTTCTGGTCCTTTTGGACCTTTTCGACCTTTTTGAACTTTCTACTTTTGCTGTGATCAGTTCCGGGTGGTGGCGCCCTGCAGCACCCGATTCAGTTCCTGCGCGAGGCTCTGGGGCAGGCACGGCTTGGTGACGAACGCATCGCAGCCGGCGCCACGCGCGCGCTGTTCTTCGCCGTTGAGCGCATGCGCGGTGAGCGCGATGATCGGCACACCCGTCGTTCGCGGATCCTGCTTGAGCAGGCGGGCGAGTTCCCAGCCGTCGATGCCGGGGAGCGACAGGTCCATCAGGATGATGTCGGGACGCAGGCTCAGCGCCTTGTCGAGTGCCTCATGACCGTCCGCCGCCTCGACGACGCGGAAGCCGTGCCGGGCGAGGTAGAAGCCGTACATCTCGCGCGCATCGGCGTAGTCGTCGACCAGCAGGACCAGCGGTTCCGTGGCCGTCGTCGGCTGAGCATCGGCATCGAGCATGGCGTCTCGCGGCATGCATTCTAGGCCAATCGCCGGCCGTCGACCATCTGCACGATCTGGCTGGCGCGGGCGGCCACTTCCTCGATCGCGTGCGTGACGTACACCATCGGCAACCGGGCGTCGGTGCGCAGGCGATCGAGATACGGGAGGATCTCGACCCGGCGCGCGACGTCGACGGCGGCGAGCGGCTCGTCGAGCAGCAGGACGCGAGGCACGGCCAGCAACGCCCTGGCCAGCGCGACGCGCTGCTGCTCGCCCCCGGAGAGCGTGCGAGGCGAGCGATCCAGGAGTCGATCGAGGTCGAGCAGCGCGACGCCCTCG
>DATJTM010000518.1:0-5256 GCA_035503395.1 Luteitalea sp. | reverse complement strand
GTGGTTACCGGCCACGAGGGTCGGGTGGCTGTCGGCCACATCGCAGTGAGTTCCCCCAGCGCACTGCAGAGAGAAATCAGACCGTGCAGAAGTTCGTTGTCGCCGCCGTCCTGTCGTTGGCCGTCTCCACCACCGCCGCCGCCGCCCCCTTCACCATCAGCAGCACGGTCGGCGGAGCGCCCGCAGGCGTGTCGAAGGACAACCTGAACTGGCTGCCCCTCGGCGCCAGCGGCGGCACCCAGAACGGCGTGACGGTGACGTTCCTGCCCGACGCCGCCGTCGTGACCGGCGCCGCCTCGGGCCTGTACGCCGCGCCCTTCCTGTCCAACGGCAACGGCCTGGCGTTCGGCGATGCCGATGGCCCCGACCAGTCGCGCTACATCACCACGGGCAGCACGGGCGCGCACGCCAATGCCAGCGCCACGATCAGCTTCGACACGGCGCAGAAGTACTTCGGGCTCCTGTGGGGCTCGGTCGACAACTACAACACCCTGAGCTTCTACGAGGGCGCCACGCTGGTCGGCTCGGTGACCGGGAGCGACGTGGCCGCCCTGCCGACCGGCGACCAGGGCCAGATGGGCACGTACTACGTGAACATCGCCTCGACGGTCGCCTTCGACCGGGTGGTGGCCACCAGCAACGGCTACGCCTTCGAGTTCGACAACATCTCCTACAACCCGACGGTGCCCTCGGTGCCCGAGCCGACCTCGCTGGCCCTCCTCGGCTTCGCGCTGGCCGGTGCCGGGCGCGTCGTGCGCCGTCGTCAGTAACCCGCTCCCCAGCGTGACGGGCGTGCTCCCACGCCCGAGGAGGGGTCGCCGTGCCTGCGGGCTCGACGGCCCCTCGCTGTTCGCGATGCATCTGACATGAGGCGGTATCGCCGCCTCATGTCGAGACTCGGGCCGTGCCTGCCGCTTTCATGCGTGGCCGGCTCGGTCACAACCGCGCACATCCAGTCGGGACCTGCGGACGTAGGTCTCGGAGTCTGCTGGTCGTGCGGATCGCCCGCAAGGTGCGTTGTGAGGGGAAGGACCTCCTGATCCCTACTCGCGATAGGCCAAGGCGGAGGCAGGACCAGCCGGCATGAGCACGTCGGTGCATGGGGTGCCGACGGCTTCACACCAAAGCCCCGGTTGATCCTGTCTCCGCTTTAGACTGTCGACCCATCTTACGATAGGAATTTCGGGAGCCGCACGCGCTCAGCCTTGGGGGCAGGTGCTCCGAGCCCTGTGGGGCCGATGCGAGCCTGTCGGGCGTGCCCGCCATCCTCCCTGGCGGCTAATTCGCTGCAGTCGCGCGGACAAGCACAGCAGCGTACGATGCCGCCATGCCTATCGACGCGGACATCGCCACGCCTTCGCGCGTGGTCGCGGTGTTCGAGCCGATGTGGGACGAGGCGTCGATGCTGCGGTTGACCGTGCTCCTGGCGCGGTGCCAACTGCGCCCTGTGGCTTGCTACGCGACGGACCAGGCCCCGGCCGCCGTGAAGCAGCAATTGGCCGACATCGCCGCCGTGGCGGTCGTGTGGGATGTGTCGCCGGTGACGTCCTCGGCGTGCGCCGTCTTGGAAAGCCTGCTGGAGGCGAGCACCTTCCAGCCTTTCCGGCTCTTCGTCACGACCACGCACGCGGCCGGCCTGCTCGATCACTTCGGCCGCAGGAGTGACGGCTTCGTGATCTTCCAGAAACCCTACGATTTGGAGCTGCTCTCTGCCGCGCTGGCGCGTGCCGTCGACGTACGAGGCGATTGAGCGCGGCCCGGTCCCGACCATCATTCACGCGATTCGGGAAGCTCGATCTCTACGGACGATGAAATCCGTCCGACAACCTGTCATCGACCGACCGTCGGCTCGCAGATCCAGGTTTCCGACCAGGTGGAAGAGAGGGTTGAGGCGGGTGCCGAGCCGTGGCGCGGCGTCTCTTCTCGTACGTGTCACAGATGGATCACGGATCCGAGACTGCGGTGGCCGGGTCGATGCACTTCTTGAGCGATGCGGTGCACGGGAGGCCGACGCACCCTTAACAAAGATTTGACAAACGTCACGCCGGCAGTCGGTGCATGCTGTCGCCGCCAGCGCCCGGCGTCGCGACCCCCTTGCGACGTCCAGGACTCATGAAGGTACCGTTGTCGCGCCTCGTTGCTGTGTGGATTCGGGATCTTGCCATCGCCTACGCGGCGGGCCTCGTAGTAGGGGCTCCGCTGGCGACGGCGGTCGTGTGGGGGACCGGTCGGCGATCGCTCGTGACACCGATCATCGTGATCAGCATGGTGGCGATGTTGTACTGGCGGCGCCGAATCACGATGCGGGACTGCGCGCACGTCGGTCGTCGTGACGCTGGTTCACGACTCGGCGTCGCCAAGCAGGGATGTCCGGCGATGTAGGACGCGTCGGGTGGAATCGGCCGTCAGGCCGGCTTGCGCCATTGCGGCGGCGGTGCCACGGGGACGACCTCGAATGAGGGTCCCTGCCGCGGAGTCCATTCGCCGGCGGCATCCTGGCGGAGCTCGATCTCGACACCCGTCGGGCCGGTCGACCACCACGTCGCCCGCGTCCGGCGAGCCGCTGCGTCGAACGGCGCCACCAGGGCGTTTCGCTCGCTCGTATCGGCGACGAGCACCGCAACGTGCGGACGTCGCATCACCACTCTTCCGACCCGCCTTCGACGTACAGCATCGAGACGACCATGCCGACCGCCACCGCGGTGGTCCCGATGAAGGCGACGGTCTCGCGCGCCTGCCGCAGCGAGTCGAACTGACCGGGCAGCACGAGTGCCGCTGCCAGCCAGATCAGGCCGCTCATGAGAAAGGCGCCTCCGGCGACGCGGTTGGCGCGATACCAGTCGGCGTCGGAGATCGACGAGTCGGAGCGGCCGTGACCGAGAGGACCGTGCGGCGACAGCTGTCCGCACAGCATCGGAACCGCCGCGAGAATCAGGACGATGGGACCGATCAACATACGAGTGCACTGGCCGGGCGATGGCCCAGCCGCCAGCCTTCATGTCATCGGCCGGCGGGAATCTGGCATGAGGTGAACGGAAAGCCCATCCTTCCGCACCGATGCCGGTTGTCTATCGAAGTGCAGGATGTGGCACGCACGCCGGTCCCGCGGGTGCGATCGTAGCGCAGGTCCAGGGCGATTTGATGCGCATGTGACACGCTGAACCAGGTCTTCCTCGCGTCAGCGCGGCCACGGCTGACGTTGCGGCGCGGGGCATACTGCGGGGATGTCGGCCCCGCGTGTAAGTGGACTGCTCCTGCACCCGACCTCGTTGCCTGGCGCCTGCGGGATCGGCGACCTCGGACCCGAAGCCCATCGCTTTCTCGATTTCCTCGAGGCGGCCGGACAGCGCGTGTGGCAGGTGCTGCCGCTGGGGCCGACCGGCTACGGCGACTCGCCCTATCAATGCTTCTCCGCCATGGCCGGCAATCCGCTGCTGGTGAGCCCCGAACGACTGGTCGAGGATGGCTGGCTCGACGAGGCGGCGCTGGCGTCCGTGCGCGCGCTGCCTGAAGGTACGGCCGACTTCGATCGCCTGATCGAGCCGCGCCGCGCGTTGCTCGCGCGGGCCTACGACCGCTTCGCGGCGGCCGAGCCGTCGACTGCGCATGGGACCTTCGACGCCTTCTGTCAGACGGAGTCATGGTGGCTCGACGACTTCAGCCTCTTCATGGCGCTGAAGGACGCTCACGACATGCGCGCCTGGACCACGTGGCCGGCCCCACTGCGTGACCGCGAGGGCACCGCACTCACCGAGGCGCGACAGACGTACGCGCGCGCGATCGCCACGCATCGGTTCACGCAGTGGCAGTTCTTCACGCAGTGGGCGGCGCTGCGTCAGGCGGCAGCGGCGAGAGGCATCGCCGTGATGGGCGACATGCCGATCTTCGTCGCGCACGACAGCGCCGACGTCTGGGCGCGGCCCGACCTGTTCGATCTGCGCGAAGACGGTCGCCCGCGCCAGGTTGCAGGCGTCCCGCCGGACTACTTCAGCGCCACCGGCCAGCTGTGGGGCAACCCGCTCTATCGGTGGGAGACGATGGCCGCCGAAGGCTTCGCGTGGTGGGTCGCGCGACTGCGGATGACGCTCGCGCTCGTCGACCGCGTCCGTCTCGATCATTTCCGCGGCTTCGTCGCGTACTGGCAGGTGGACGGCGACGCGCCGACGGCGATGCACGGCACGTGGGAGCGCGGTCCCGGGGCGGCGTTGTTCGAGGCCCTGCAGCAGGCGATCGGCCCGTTGCCGATCGTGGCCGAGAACCTCGGATTCATCACGCAGGACGTCGAGACGTTACGGACGACGTATGGGCTGCCGGGGATGGCGATCCTGCAGTTCGCCTTCGGCACCGATCCGCAGGCGCCTGATTTCCTGCCGCACAACTACAGTCGCGATCGCGTCGCCTACACCGGCACTCACGACAACGACACGTTCGTCGGCTGGGCCGCCGGTGCACCCGGCGACAGCACACGCGGACCCGACGATGTCGCGCGCGAGCGGGCGTACGCCGAGGCGTATCTCGACAGTGGGGGAGAGGGGCTGCACTGGCCGGCCATCCGCGCCGTGCTGGCCTCGGTCGCCGACACCGCCATCGTGCCGGTCCAGGACGTGCTCGGCCTTGGCAGCGAGGCACGAATGAACGTGCCCGGGCAGGCCTCCGGGAACTGGCGCTGGCGTCTGCGGCCGGGCGAACTCACGGCCGCGCATGCGGGTCGGCTGAGGACGCTGTCCGATCTGTACGGACGCCTTCCGGCCGACCAGCAGCTCTTCGCCGTCGCCGCTCGGGCCGAGCAGGCACCGGAGAGCTGAACGCGTCGCAATCGCCGCGGGCCCGTCTCCTCGGGGACCCCACCACTGACCGTCGGACAAAGTCCGACGGCTACGGGACGAACGACGAACGACGCTGCCGACTGCCGACTGCCGACTACCGACTGCCGACTACCGACTGCCGATTACCGACTACCGACTACCGACTACCGACCCACAGGTGACGCGGCCGGACTTGTCCGGCCGCGTTCAGTTACGCGTGGGGCAGAGGCCGGCGAAACGTCGCGTGAGCAGATCGTGACCGTTTCGATCAGGTGACAGGTAGAGGCTGTAGGCCTCCGCTTCGGGCCGATATTCCTCGAGGAGCCACACCGGTCCCTTGGGCGAGTCGAAGATCGCATGCGGCACGATGCGGACGACCGAGTCCAGCCGGCAGGACGTGACGTCGATCCCGATCAGCGACAGGTCGAGCTGATCGCCCGCACGCCGATGC
>DATJTM010000517.1:0-10435 GCA_035503395.1 Luteitalea sp. | reverse complement strand
CGGCGCCGCGGTCGGCGCGGGCCGTCCAGGCCGACGCGATCAGCGCCCCGAGCTCCTCGTCGGACGCGCCCTCGCGCAGCGGCGTTCGCAGGTCCACGCCCTCCGTCGCGTACAGACACAGGAACAGGTGCCCGTCGGCGGTGAGGCGGATGCGGTCGCACGTCCCACAGAACGGCTGCGTCGTCGACGAGATGATTCCGAAGACCTGACCGGAGGGCAGGCGGAAGCGCGCCGCGGGCGCCGGACCTTCGGGGGCCAGCGGTTCAGGCGTGCCGTACGCCTCGGCCACGCGCGTCAGGATCTCGGCGCGCGACACGACGCGCGACGCCTTCCAGTGCGTCGCACCTGGCACGTCCATGTATTCGATGAAGCGGACCTCGGCGTGCCGCGTGGCCGCAAACGCGAGCAACGGCACGATCTCGTCGTCGTTGGTGCCACCGAGCAGGACGGTGTCGATCTTGATGGCGCCGAAGGCGGCGACGGCGGCGTCGATGGCCGAGAGCACGTCCGGCAGCTGGTCGCGGCGCGTCAGGGCGGCGAACCGCTCCGGCTGCAAGGTGTCGAGACTCACCGTGACCCGCCGCAGGCCGGCCTCGCGCAGGGCGGTGGCGAGAGGCGCGAGCAGGACGCCATTGGTCGTCATCGCCAGGTCGTCGAGACCGAGCCCGGCCAGTTGCTCCACGAGGGTCACGAGTTGGGCGCGCAGCAGCGGCTCGCCGCCGGTCAGTCGCACATGGCGCACGCCGAGCTGCTGGAACACGCGCGTGACGCGGACGATCTCTTCGAAGGTGAGCAGGGTGGCGCGGGGCAGCCACACGTAGTCCTGCTCCGGCATGCAGTACGCGCAACGAAGGTTGCAGCGGTCGGTGACCGAGATCCGGAGGTGGCCGAGTGGCCGCTGCCAGCGATCGAGAAGCACGCCTCTACTGTACGGGAAGGACCGAGGGAAAAAGGCCCCCGACCCGGTGCCCGCGGGTCGGAGGCGGAGGCAACGGGACGAGGACGACCCGTGCACGATGACGATCGACCGCCAGTCGATCGTTTGTGAGCAGAGCGTAACTCCAAGTGCCTGCAATGGTCAATTTATCCATACGCTTTGTAAGACATTGTAATCTGCGCTCCGCATTGCGGCCGCCGACCGGGTCTGGCGTGCCGACTGGGCACTCGCCTGCGCTATCGTCCCGGCATGCGTAGGGAGGGGCAGGCGTCGTTCGGGTGCGGAGCAGACACCGATCGATGGCGCGCCGAATTCGGAAGTCCAATCGACATCCGGTCCACCCACGATCTCGGCGCGGTCGGCAGCATCGTCGACTGGGCCGACGCGCAGGCGGCGGACGGCCACTGGGTCGTATTGCTGCTGGCCTATGAGGCCGCGCCCGCCTTCGACGCGGCGCTGTCCGTGCGGGCCGCGAGCGCGGGCGTCCCCCTGGCCTGGGCGGCCAGCTACGCCGCGAACACCGCGGATTCGCCGTGCCCACCGCACACCGAAGACCCGCTTCCAGAGATCGCGTGGGCGCCGTCCATCGACGAGCGCCAGTTCGAGGCGGCGACCGCCCGCGTGCTCGCGCACATCACCGCTGGCGATACGTATCAGGTCAATTACACATTTCCGGTGCGGGCGACGTTCGGCCAGGACGCCGCGGCGTGGTACAGGGCCGCCGCGGCGCCGGCTGCCGTGCCGTATCCCGCCTTCATCGACCTCGGCGACATCGTGGTCATGAGCCTGTCACCCGAACTGTTCGTCTCGAGGCGCGGGTCGACGGTCACCGTTCGGCCGATGAAGGGGACCGCGCGCCGCGGACGTTGGCGCGCCGAAGATCGCCTCCTTGCGCAGGGGCTGCAGCAGGATGCCAAGGCGCGGGCCGAGAACGTGATGATCGTCGACCTGCTGCGCAACGACCTCGGTCGACTGGCGGACGTCGGTAGCGTGCACGTGCGCGAGCTCTGTCGTCTCGAGCGATATCCGACCGTGTGGCAGTTGACGTCCACCGTCGAGGCCGAGATTGCACCACGGACACCGCTGCGGCAAGTTCTGGGGGCCACGTTCCCCTGTGGCTCGGTGACGGGCGCCCCGAAGGTCAGCACGATGGGCATCATCGCCGACCTCGAGACGGCGCCGCGTGGCTTCTACACCGGTGCCATCTGCCTGCTCGAACCGGGCGGCGACTTCACCGCGAGCGTGCCCATCCGGACCGTCGTGCTCGATCGGGCAACGAGCCTCGCGACGTTCAGCGTCGGCGCCGGCATCACTGCCGACTCGGTGGCGGCCGACGAATGGGCCGAGTGCCTGGCGAAGGCGCGCGTCGTGCGCCCACCTGCAGTCCCGGTCGATGCACGCCTGTTCGAGACGCTGCGGCTCGACGACGGCGTGTGCCTGCGCGGTGGGGCCCACGTGGCGCGCATGATGGAGTCGGCCGAATTGTTCGGGTGGCCGGCAGAGGCCGCGCGTGTACGCGCCGCGCTTGTCCGGCTGGAGCATGCGCATCCGTCGGGCACATGGCGCGCCCGGGTGTTTCTCGATCGTCACGGCGACGTGCGAGCGGAGGCCGTGCCTTTCGATGCCACGCGGCAGGTGTGGCGCGTGCTGCCCGCGGCGCACGCCATCGACGTGCGCAGTCCACTGATCTTCAACAAGACGACGCGACGCGAGGCCTACGACGACGCTCTAGCGGCGGCGCCGGGCGTGGACGACGTGCTGCTCTGGAACGCGCGTGGCGAATTCACCGAGTCGACACGCGCCAATCTGGTCCTGGAGTTGGATGGCGCACGCGTGACGCCGCCGATCGCGAGCGGTCTGCTGCCAGGCGTGCTGCGAGGCGAGTTGCTGCGCCGCGGCGATGTACGCGAACAGGTCGTCCGCCTGGGCGACCTGCGTCGTGCTTCGCGCATCTGGCTGGTCAACAGCCTGCGAGGCTGGATCGACGTCGACTTCATCGACGGCTGAATCGTTCACGGCTTTCGTATTCGACAGGTAGGGACCGCTCGCCGAGCGGTCCGCTCAGGTCGGACGGGCCGGCGGCCCGTCCCTACCCAAACCAAGTGATGCCTGTCGGCCTTCGTCTTGCGCGCCGACCCGCCCCTAGTCGTAGCCGTCGAGCTTCAGCTCGACGGTCAGCACGACTCGCCAGGCGACTTGACTTTCGTCAGTGCTAAGTACTAAGTAGTTAGTAGTCATGGCCTCCCCCCAACCGTTGACTCCGCAGGAACTGGCCATCATGAAGGTCGTCTGGCGCCTCGGCACCGCCACCGTGCGCGACGTGCACGACGCGCTGCGCAAGGCCCATCGCGACGATCTCGCGTATACCACGACGCTCACGATGATGCGCATCCTCGAGCAGAAGGGCGTGCTGGCCAAGGAAGCCGACGCCGACTCGCGCGCGCATCGCTATCGGCCCGTGCGCTCGCAGCGGCAGATGATGCGGGTGATGGTGCGCGAGTTCGTCGATCGCGTCTTCGACGGCGCGGCCGATTCGCTCGTCGCCCACCTGGTGGCCGATCGACGACTCTCGACGCAGGATCGTTCAGAGATTCGCCGCCTGCTCGACGACAAGTACGACACGGAGGAGTGATGTCGCCCTACACGTTCGTCGTCATCTGGATTGTGCAGGCGTCGCTACTTGGCTTGGTCGCCTTGGCGTTACCCAGGCTGCTCCGCGTGCGCACACCCGGGGTGCTGGAGACCTGGTGGGCCTGGGGCGCTCTGGCCGTCGTGGCACTGCCGGTCGTGCCGATGCTGTTGCCAGCCGCGCCCACACCGCCAGCCGCACTCCTGTCGTTCGTCGACACGGCCAGCGACGTGCTCGCCACGACGTCGACCACGCGCACGGGGCACTCGCCGTCGACATGGTTGGCCATCGTCTGGGGAAGCGGCGTCATGGTCCGAGTCGGGTGGCTCTGGCACGGACAGCGCTGCCTCCGACGGCTCGCCGCGACCGGCGAACGCCTCGACGCTGATCCGATGCTGGCGGCAGCACGCGGCCTCGTGGCGGACGCCGCCGGACGTCCGTCCGTTCGGCGACTCGTCGCCGAGGTGCCGGTGATCGTGACGCCAGCGGCTGGGCCATGCGTGTTCGGCTGGTGGCATCCGTCGGTGCTGGTGCCGGCGGCCCTGGCGCGGCTCCCTGACGAGCAGCGCCTGTCGGTGTATCTGCACGAACTGATGCACGTCCAGCGCCGCGACGTGGTGCGCGCCTACGTGGACGAAGTGTGGCGATTGGCGTGGTGGTGGCAGCCGGCAGTGTGGTGGATGGTGTCGCGGCTGCGCCTGAGTCGCGAGCTCCTGGTGGATCGGGCCGTGGTGACGACGACCGGAGCGCGACGTCCCTACGTGGAGGCGTTGATGTGGTGCGGTGAACGCCGGCAGGCGCTGGCGATCGGCCCGCAGGCCGGAGGCGGGCGTCACGTACTCGTGCAGCGCGTGCGGCTGCTGTGTCAGGAGGTCGAGATGTCGAGTGTACGCAGGTGGTCGACGGTGGTCGGGCTCGGAGTGGTGTTCGCGGCGGTCAGCGGCGTCGTCGGGGTGCATTCCCCACTCGGCGCGATGGCTCAGGATGGTGCGGCGGTGGTCATGAGTGACGCGGGTGGAGGACCGCTCGAGAGGACGGCCGTACGGCCGTCGCTCGATGTGCCCGCGCCGCGGCGTGTCCGCGCCGTGGCACCTGACTGGACCCCGCCCGCGGGCACCGCCCTCAAGCTTCGGGTTCACGCAGTGGTCGACGCGACCGGGCGCGTCGCTGAAGCGCGCGTGGTTGGCACGACGTCGTCCTCGGCGGCCGGGAGTGCCGACGGGCGCGCCGTGCCGGACGTCGCACCCGTCGCCGTGCTCGAAGCCGTCCGCGCGTGGGAGTTCGAGGCCCCGCTCAAGGCACCGATGCTGATCGCGACCGACGTCGTGCTCGGCGACGCCGCTCTGCTGCAGCCCACGAAGACGCGCTCGGCATCGCCGGGCAAGGTACTGCGGGCTGGCGGGAACATTCCGCCGCCGACCAAGGTCTACGACGTGCCCGCGCGCTACCCGGCAGAGGCGCTGGAGGCGAAGGTGCAAGGCATCGTGGTCGTCGAATGCACCGTGGGTCCTGACGGCACCGTGACGGACACCAACGTCGTCAGCAGCGTGCCGCTGCTCGATGCGGCGGCGGTCGAGGCCGTCCGACAGTGGCGGTACACGCCGACCCTCCTGAACGGTGTCCCAGTGCCCATCGTGGTCACGGTGACGGTGAACTTCACGCTCAAGTAAGCGCAGTATCGATCATGGCGCGGCGTCTCTCTCGAGGCTGGCGGCTAGACGTGCGGTGGATGCCGGCGTTGACGTTCGCCGTGACGTTGGTCACCGCCGCGGCCTGCGCATCCCGCGCGCCGCAGGTGGCGCTCGACCCTTGGCCGGCGCGCCTCGCAGCGGCCGCCGACGAGGAGAGCGAGGGCTGCTACCGCTGCCTCTCGGCCGCGCTCGAGACCTACGAAGCCGCACTGACAGAACGGAGCGACGCGGGCGCCGGCATCCGCGCGTATCGCGTCGCCGTCCAATTGGCGCTGCGTGAACGACTGGTCGGCTTGTACCCCGGCGCGTTCCAGGAAGCGCCGGCGCGCCTCGCGACGAGTGGGGCCGCCGCCGATGTGACGTTGGCGGCCGACGTGTTGCCGCATATCCCCTGGCGGCGCGGCGTGCTGCCGCTCGATGCGGCCCGGTGGCCGCGCGACGAGGAGTTGTCCCATCTACGCGAACGGCGTCGTGCACTGGCGCTCGTCGCGGATCAGGATCCGTGGGCTGCCACACTCCTGCTCGCGCTGGTGGCTGGGCAGCCGCTCGTCGCCATCGACGCTGGCGATCGCGTGCCGGGGGGACCGCCGCCGGGCCTCGACCGGGAGGAGTGGCAGCGGCGGCACCCCGACGACCCGGCCCTCTCGTTCACGCGTTTCACGTTGCTCCGCTCGTCGCTCGACGACTGGCAGCGCTTCGTCACGGACCATCCGCGCTTCACCGAAGCGGGCGCGATCACCGGCGAGGCCGAAGTCGGACGCGGACGACTCGTGACGGCCGACGAGATCTTCGCGGCCGTGCTCTCCGACTTCCCGACGCTCGTGCCGGCGCTGGCGATGCGCGGCGACGTGCGCCAGCGCATGGAGGACTTCGCGCTGGCCACCGAGCTGTACGACACGCTGCTGGCACGTCTGCCCGAACATCGCGAGGCGCGCATCGGTCGCGTCAAGAGCCTGGGATACATGGGCCGCCACGAGGAGGCGATCGCCGACGCCGACTACATGTTGAAGATGGGCACGTGGTACCTCGGCGAAGCGAACTACTGGAAGGCGTGGAACCTCTTCAATCTGCGGCGGCTCGACGAGGCCCGGCGTTCGAACGACGCGGCCCGGCGCTTGATGGTCAATGCCGACGTCGACTACCTCGGCGGCGTCATCGCATTCCGCCAGAATCGGTTGGACGATGCGCAGCGCGACTTCGACTCGGCGGTCACGCTCGAGTCACGCCACTGCGAGGCACACTTCGATCGGGCCGCTCTCAGGCTCGTGCAGCGCGCCTGGGAACCGGCGAGCACGGGCTTCGACGAGGCCTATGAATGCCACGAGAAGCGGACGACGACGTTCGAGGAGCGGATCGCCGACGCGCGCGACGCCCGTCTGGCCGACGACGTGAAGGCCGCGCTGGTCGCCAAACGTGAGCAAGCGCTGCGTGACCATCGTCACCAGATGGCCTGGGCCCGCTACAACGCCGCCGTCGCCTACGCCAATATCGGTAAGCCTGACGTGACGAAATCGCGAGTCGACGAGGCACTGGAGCTCGGCGGACCGGCCGTCGAGGCGGCGCGCGATCTGCTGGCGCAACTGCGGATGAAGTGAAGGTCGTGCGGACGCCGTTGCGGAACCGCCCGACAAGTCGGGGCGGCTACGAGGTGACGACGCGACCTGCGGATGAAGATGAGGGCCGCGTTGGGAGAACGGGCCCTACCTGCTCCTGTGTGTAGGTAGGGCCGGCTGCCTGGGGCACCGAAGCCGTGAGGCAAAGGTGAATCCCGGCCCGGCCTTCACGACGCGGAGGTCTCACGGCTGCGTCGACGGCGTCGGTACCTTCGTCGGGGCGGCTGTCAGATCCGGCGCCGCGTCGCCGAAGATGTGGTGATTGAACCACTGCAGGTTGTGCTGCATCACCGCCCGCATCGACTTCGGCTTGGTGATGCCGTGGCCGAATCCCTTGTAGACCACCATCTCGACCGGCACACCGCGGTCCTGCAGGCCCTGGCGCAGCTCGTAGGCATTCGCGATCGGCACCCGTCGATCGAACTCGCCGTGCTGGATCAAGGTCGGCGTCTTCGCGCCCATCACGTACGACATCGGTGACGTTTTTTTGTAGACCTCCGGATCCTTGGCGGGATCGGCATCGAGGTACTGGATCGTGAACGGCGTGATGTCGGTGTTGTAGTAGTAGGTCGCCCAGTTGGAGATGCCGGCGCCGACCGAAATCGCCTTGAAGCGTGTGGTCGACGTCGTGAGGAAGGCGGAGATGTAGCCGCCCTGGCTCCAGCCCATGCAGCCGAGGCGCGTTGGGTCGACGATGCCTTTGGCGATCAGCGAGTCGATGCCGGACAGCACGTCCCACGCATCGCCGACACCCAGGTTGCGCACGTTCAGCTGACGGAAGCGCTGTCCGTAGCCGGCGCTGCCTCGGTAGTTGACCTTCAGCACGAGCGCCCCGCGCGCAGCCCACACATCGGCGGGGTAGTAGCGGGCGTCGACGGCCTGCGGGCGATCGATGCCGGTGGGCCCGCCGTGAATGACGCACAGCAGCGGGTACTTCTTCGTCGCGTCGAAGTCGCGCGGCTTGATCAGGATGCCTTCGATTGTCTCGCCGTCCTGACTCTTCCACGAGATGACCTCGCGCGTGGCGAGGGTCCACGCCGCCAGCCGCGTCGACCGCGTGGTCACGGTTCGAGGGGCGAACGGCGCGATCCCGCTGACATGCACTTCCGGCAGCGTCGTGCCGGAGCCGGCGACGAACGCGATCGTCTGCCCGTCGCCGCTCAACGAGGTCGCCTGCATGATCAGGGCATCCGGCGACGACACGCGCGCCAGGGTCGCCTTCTCGGGATCGACGCGGAACAGGTGCGACGTCGTCTTCTGCAGTGCCGAGATGTAGAGGCCGGTGGCGTTCCAGGCCACGAGCTGCGCGTCCTCGTCGAGCGACGCGGTGACGGCCCGTGGCGTGCCGCCGGTGGCGTCGACGATGGCGACGCGGCCGTTGGCGTGGAAGAAGCGCGGTTCGCCCATCGCGGAGCTGAAGGCGATGCGGGTGCCGTCGGGCGACCAGCGCGGCCCGCCGTCGGGACCGCGCTGGGTGACGAGCGGCCGCACGTGATCGTCGGCGAGTTCGAGGACGAACAGGTCGCCGGAGTCGCTGTCGATCAGATCCGGCGTGCGGGTCGCCGCGAACGCGACACGCGTGCCATCGGGCGAGATGTCGAAGCTCTGGACGTGACGCTCCGTGCCGCGCGTCCGCTGCCGTCCCTTGCCGGGCGCCTTCATCGCGTCGGCGGCGCTGATCGTCCACACCTGGTTGTAGCGATAGTCGCGCCGGACGACGGTGAAGTCGCCATACGCCTCTTTGCGCGCCTTGAGGGGATCCTCGCCTTCGGCGGCGCTGTAGACGAGCGTGCGGCCGTCAGCCGTCCACTCGTGGTTGCCGATCGACGCCTCGTGTTTCGTCAACACGATCGGCTCGCCGCCGTCGGGACGGATGGCGTGGATCTGCGACTTGTCGTCGACGCTGCGCAGGAAGGTGATCCAGCCGCCGTCGGGCGACCACTCGAGGTCGCCGACCGACTCCTTGCCGCGCGTCAGCTGCAGGACGGCCCCGGACTTCGTGTCGGCCACCATCAGCTGCGTGACGAACGCGTCGCGCTCCCAGTCGGTGAATGCTTCTTCGTAGGCCACCCAACGGCCGTCGGGCGAGATGGTGGGCGCACCGACCGACCCGAGTTCGACCAGCTCGTCGATCGTCGGCACGTGCGGCGCTGCCGACGGCGCTTGTGCGCGCGATGCGACGGTGGCCGCGAGCAGGGCAGTCGTCAGGACGAAGGCGAACGTTCCGATGCGGCGGTGTGGCGGGTGGACGGACATGGTGCGCTCCAACGAAGAGCGCATTGTAAATCGCAGGAAGGGCCGGCTGACCCAGCCCGGCCTAAGGTGGGCCGCGTTGGGACAACGGGCCCTACCTACGAAAAAGGGCGCCTCAGCCTTCGACTGCGCTCAGGCTGCCCTGAGCGTTGTCGAAGGGCAGAGAGGCGCCCCTACCTTCCGATTCGTCCCCGGATCCCGGTTCCCGGAACCCGGTTCCCGATGACGTGCCTACGCGTTCACTGGCGCGTTCTGTTCCTGCGGCTTGTGCGTCACCGGGTTCAGGAACGGCATCATAGCGCGCAGCTTGGCGCCCACGTCCTCGAGCGTCTGCGTCTGCTCGTCGGCGCGCACCTTGTTGAACCACGGACGGCCATCCTCGTTCTCCTTGATCCAGTTCTTGGCGAACGTGCCGTCCTGGATCTCGGCGAGGACCTGCTTCATCGCCTTGCGGGTCTCGGCCGTGATGATGCGCGGGCCGGTGTAATAGTCGCCGGCTTCGGCCGTGTCACTCACCGAGTAGCGCATGTAGTTCAGGCCACCGCGGTACATCAGGTCGACGATCAGCTTGAGCTCGTGGAGGCACTCGAAGTAGGCGATCTCCGGCTGGTAGCCTGCCTCGACGAGCGTCTCGAAGCCGGCCTTGACGAGTTCCGCGGTGCCGCCGCAGAGCACGGCCTGTTCACCGAACAGGTCGGTCTCGGTCTCTTCGGTGAACGTCGTCTCGATGACGCCGGCGCGAGTCACGCCGATGCCCTTGGCGTACGACATCGTCAGCGCCCGCGCGTTGCCCGTCGTGTCCTGGTGGATGGCGATCAGGCCAGGGACGCCGCCACCCTCTTCGAACACTTCGCGGACGCGGTGACCGGGGGCTTTCGGCGCCACCATCGTGACGTCGACATCGGCCGGCGGCACGATCGTGCCGTAGCGGATGTTGAAGCCGTGCGCGAACATCAGCGTCTTGCCGGCCGTGAGGTTCGGCAGGATGTCCTTCGTGTACACGCTCGGCTGCACCGTGTCGGGCGCCAGCAGCATGATCACGTCGGCTTCCTTCGCCGCGTCGGCCACGCTCACGACGCGCA
Source organism: Luteitalea sp. (assembly GCA_035503395.1). Lineage (GTDB taxonomy): Bacteria > Acidobacteriota > Vicinamibacteria > Vicinamibacterales > Vicinamibacteraceae > Luteitalea. Next base: position 230 of record DATJTM010000517.1, on the reverse strand, counting down.
CGCCTGCCGCCTGCGCCTTGGCGGCCGACGTGCTGCCGGTGCGCAGGCCGATGCGGACGTCGACGCCGCTGTCCTTCAGGTTGAGCGCGTGGGCGTGCCCCTGCGAACCGTAGCCGATGATGGCCACCTTCTTCGCTTGGATGAGGGAGAGGTCGGCGTCGTTGTCGTAGAAGATGTGTGCGGCCATGGGATTCGCTGAAGAAAGAAGGGAAAGGCTACAGGCTTCGGGC
>DATJTM010000516.1:0-34091 GCA_035503395.1 Luteitalea sp. | reverse complement strand
GAAGGAGCTGGGGCTGACCGAGAGTCTCGAGGTCGGCTACCGGCTGTCGCCGCGCGGCGCGGCGTTCGTCGCCCGGCGCGACGGCTGACTCGGGCGGCACCGTGGCGCCTCGTGCGCTTCCGGCGCGGGCCGACGTTGCTTCTGGTGGAGGGTTCGTGCGTCACGCCACCAGGTTGTTGCCGTTGCTGCTCGTCATCACGCTGTCCGGTTGCGCTGCCATCGATCGGATGACCGGGGAGGGCGAAGCGCGGCGGATTCGTCAGGTCGGGACCACGGCCGACGCCGTGGTGCTGTCGATCAGCGACACCGGCATGACCCTCAACGACGACCCGATCGTCGCCTTCCGCCTCCGCGTCCGTCCCGTCTCTGGCGCGCCTTACGAGGCTGAGACGCGGGCCCGCATCGGTCGCCTCGACGTGCCGCAGGTGCAGCCGGGCGCCGTCCTGCCCGTCGCCATCGACCCGCGCGACCCGAGCAAGGTCGCGTTACGACTGTACAGGGATCGGTAACAGGAAAGTCGAAAGTCACAAGTCACAAGTCAGAAGTCAGAAGAGAGCCGATCCTCGACGAGGTCGGCGCGTGCCTCGACGCTCGTGCGTGGCAGCTCGACGATATCGTAGCCGAGTGACGGATACGCCGCGAGCAGGCGCTCGTACTCGGCCACCGCGTCGGCGAGATCGTGCCGACGTTCGGCGTCCGTGGCGTGAATCTCGGGCCACGGCGGCGTGACGAACACGCGCGGGTGATAGCGGAGCGTGCCGAGACTCGTAAGCAGTGGTGTGCCAGCGGCGTGCTGCAGCGCCACGGCGGCATCGATCGCCCCACGATCGAAGAACACCCAGCCTCCATGCGCGCGCGCCGACGCGTGATCGGCGCGCGCCATCTCCAGCGCCCGGCGCCCGAAGGCCTCGAGGTCGACCCATGGCAGCGCGCCACTGCCCGATGCAAGTGCCTCGCGCACGATCCGTCGCCCCGGCTCCTCGACGATCGCATGGCCCCGACGCGCGAGCTCGGTGAGAAGCGTCGATTTGCCTCCCCCCGAGCACCCGGAGATCACGACGAAGCGATTCATCGGCGCGTCAGGACGCGGTCCGCGCGCGTCGGCCGTCGTACGGCTCGCACCTTGCCGCTGGCGCCACCGCCGCAGAAGAAGCGGGCGTCGCCATCAGACTCCAGGCCCGACACGCCGACGCCCGCGGGCATGTCGAGGCTCTCGATGACCTCGCCGGTCTGCGCGTCGATGTGGCGCACGCTGCTCTCGTCGCCCTCCCACGTGCCGTGCCACAACTCGCCGTCGACCCACGTCACGCCGGTCACGAAGCGGTTCGACTCGATCGTTCGAAGCACCGCGCCCGTCTCCGGATCGACCTGGTGGATCTTCCGCTCGCGATACTGCCCAACCCAGAGCGACCCCTCGGCCCACGCGAGGCCGGAGTCGCCGCCGGCACCAGGCGCAGGAATCGTCGACACGACTTCGCCGGTCGCGGGGTCGATCTTCTGGATGCGTTCCTCGGCGATCTGGAAGAGATGCCGGCCGTCGAAGGCCGTACCGGCATGCGCAGCCACGTCGATCGCCCGCACCACGTCGCCGCTGTCGGGATCGATGGCCTGCAGCCGGTCGCCGCCCGCGACCCAGAGATGCTGGCCGTCGTACGTGACGCCATGGACGTCGGGTGCGCCTGGGAATGGGCCGTATTCGCGTTCGATGCGTGCCTCTGTGCGTTGCATGCAGCCATCCTAGCGACCCGCGACGAGCGTCGGGAGTAACAAGCTCGTCGCGAATCCCGGCATCGGCGGCATCGTCCATCGGCGGGCCCGTCCGCGTCCGAGCGCGTGCACCTTGCCTGCCGCGGCAAGCGCTTCGAGTCCGCGCTGCACACTGCGCTGACTGGTCGAGAGAGCGAGCGCCAAGGCGGAGCTCGACCAGGCTTCACCATCGGCAAGCAGGGCGAGAAGCGCCGCGTTCGGCTCGTCGACGGGGCGGCCCAGCACCACGATCGCCTCCGCGCCGCGTGGTGTCAGCGAGAAGCCACGCGACGTCGCCGACACGGTGCACAACGGACGCAGCAGCGCTCGCAGCCGTCCAATCTCGACTCGAAGCCTGGCGCGGTGCGATTCGTCGCTGTGACGGGCGCCGAATGCATGCGTGAGCAGGTGCTCACGCGTGGCGTCGTGCGGCCACGCCTCGCCGAGGATACGGGCGAGTGCGAAGAGTACGGGCCGCGTGGCCAGCGAAATCACGATGCCGCCGCGAACGATGCGATGGCGGCATGCGTCGATGACGAAGGCGCCGGAGGCAAGAACGGCTTCGACGTCCGCCAGTCGCAGGGGCCGCGAGTGGGCGCCCGCCATCAGGCGTGCGGCGGGCTCGTCGAGTCCGGCGGCGGCACGCGCCACTTCCGCAACGAGCGCTGGTATCCCGGACAGGCGCGCGACCTGCGCGGCCCGTTCGAGCGCGACGCGCGCCGGCATCGTCTGGATTCGCCGCATCGCGATGCCCGCGATCGCCAGTTCGTGCACGGCCCGAGCCGCGGGCTCGAGCGTCGTCGGCGCAACCTCGTCGAGCGCGTGGGCGGCCTCGTCGATCCGCCCGAGCAACAGCAGCCGCCTGATCTCGACCGATCGCGCATGCCCGGCATTGCGCACATCGCCACGCTCTTCGAGCGTGGCGCGCGCCGCGGCGAGGCGGTGCACAGGCCAGTGCAAGTCGCGCGCCGCGAGCGCAATCTCGGCCTCTGCAACGACACAACGGGCGCGGGCCAGAGACTCTCGCGCACCGAAGGCGCGCGATGCCTGGCGCACGAGTGAGCGCGCACGAGGCAGGTCGCCGAGCTGTGCCATCGCGATGCCGCGCAGGGCGAGGGCTGGCGGATCGTTGCGCAGGGCCACGCGATTGAGCGCCCCGAGCGGATCGCCTGCGGCGAGCGCGTGCGCCGCAGCGGTGATCAGCGAGTCCATGGCAATCGCGCCAGACTTGTCACTCCCACACGTCGTGTCCCGCCGCCCAATCTACCCCACGGCGACGGACCTTCCGCCGCCCGACACGGCCGAAGCTCAACCCGCGTCGCACGAGCGCGACGCACTTGCAGGAGAACTCATGATGGCGACACATGCGGTGGCGACACGCGATGAATGGATGACGGCACGGCTGGCGCTGCTCGATGCCGAGAAGGCGCACACGCGGCAGGGGGACGCGCTGGCGCGTCAGCGTCAGGCGCTGCCCTGGGTTCCGGTCGACAAGACGTACCGATTCCAGACCGAGGCAGGTGAGGCGACGCTCGGCGACCTGTTCCAGGGGCGGTCGCAGCTGCTCTGCTACCACTTCATGTACGGGCCCGACTACAAGGCCGGCTGCCCCTCGTGCTCCGCGATCGCCGACGGGTTCAACGGCATCGCCACACACCTCGCGCAGCACGACGTGACGCTGACCGCTGTGTCTCGTGCACCACTGCCGACGCTTCTGGCGTACCGGCAGCGCATGGGCTGGACGTTCCCCTGGGCCTCCTCGGCCGCAGGCGACTTCAACTTCGACTTCAACGTCTCGTTCACCGAAGAGGAACAGCGCGACGGCAGTCTCGAATACAACTACGCGCGGCAGGAGCACGCGATGGATGCCGCCGCACCGCCGCCACCGGTCTCTCTCCAGGCAGCCGCGTGTGGCACCGATACACTGACCTACTCACGTGACAGGCCTGGCATGAGCGCGTTCGTGATGGAGGATGGCGTCATCCACCACACGTACTCGACGTACGCCCGTGGCGTCGACGCGCTCTGGAACATGTTCCAGTGGCTCGATCGGGCGCCGCTCGGGCGCAACGAGACGACGGTTTGGTGGCGTCGCCACGACGAATACGGCAACGGCCGGGTGCGGGCGCGGTGATGCGCTGCGCCGCATGCTGGAATCCGACGCTCGTCGCGATCGCCATCGACCTCGCCGCAGTGGCCATCGTCACCCTGGCGATCACGGCGAAGCAACTGATCACATGGACACGGCACTTCGCCCGGTCACTCCGCGGTTCCGTGGGCACTGTGGTGCGTACGCTCGTCGTGCTTCGTTCCGGCTGGTCGTCGGGCTCGTCACGCGCCGTCCTGGATCTGGCGGGTAGGGGCGTCTCCCCGAGACGCCCATGAAGCGGCGCGGGCCGACAGAGGCCCGCGTCCACGCACTTACGGCAGGAAGAAGAACCCGAGCGCCAGAATCACGTAGATGGCGAGCAGTTGCACGCCTTCCATCCAGTGTGTCTCGCCGTCGTGGGCGATGAACGAGATGCTGAAGACCGCGATCGCGATCGACACGATCTCGAACACGCTGAACACCAGGTCCATCGGGCGCGGCGCGATGACGTGGCTCAAGAGGATCAGGACCGGGGCGACGAACAGCGCGATCTGCGTCGACGAACCGACGGCGATCGCGATCGCCGCGTCCATGTCGTTGCGGGCCGCGAGGACGATCGCGGAGTAGTGCTCGGCCGCGTTGCCGACGAGGGCGACGACGATCACGCCGACGAACAGCTCGGTGAGGCCGAGCGTGCTGGCCGTCTCGGCGACCGCGCCGACCAGCATCTCGCTGACCACCGCGACGGCAGCGGTGGCACCCAGGAGGAGCAGCACCCACCGCCGCGAGCCGCCGTCGCCTTCGGCTGTCGGCTGCTTCTCGCGGTGCTCATCGACGCCGTACAACTGTCGATGTGTGACGAGCGTGAAGACGAGACTGAGGCAGTAGGTGACGAGCAGCACTACCGCGATCTCGGTATCGAGCTTCAACTCCGGGGCGCCGCGACCACGCGCCAGGTAGTGGAACACCGCCGGCACGACCAGGCCGATGGCGCTCAGGAGCAGCATCGTGGTGCCCATCCCCGCCGTCGTGCGGTTGAAGCGCTGCGTCGGGTGCTTCAGGCCACCGACGAGTGCCGAGGCCCCGAACACCAGCAGCACGTTGCCGATGATCGAGCCGGTCAACGACGCCTTCACGAGATCGAAGAGGCCCTCGCGCAGGGCGAGGCCACCGATGATCAGTTCGGCGGCGTTGCCGAACGTCGCGTTCAGCAGCCCGCCGATGCCGCCGCCGAGGCGTTCGGCGAGCGCTTCGGTTGCACGGCCGATGCAGGCCGCCAGCGGCAGGATCGCGAGGACGGAGGTGGCAAAGACCAGCACGTGCCGGTCCGGTGCGACGTAGCCCACGACCACGGCGATCGGCACGAACAGCAGGAGGAGCGACAGCGGTGCCGACGGCAGCAGCGTGCGGTTCACCGTTTCATCATGGCGGTGGATGGGTAGTCGTGCGCGGTAACATCGCGGCACCTCAGTCGACCGTGCGATCGAGTTGAAGCTCGACGCCTACGCTGGAAGCGACGGCAGAGTTGTGTTCAGCTATGAATGATACAGTTGTGCATATGGCTGCCGACCGCTACGACCTCTCGATTCTGGAACTGGGACGCGTTCGACTCGGGTCCGATCGCAAGGCCGCCCTCGATGAGGCGCGCACGCTCGCCCAGCATGCCGAGACGCTCGGTTACCGGCGCTTCTGGGTGGCTGAGCACCACAACGCCCCGACGGTGGCGACGGCCGCCACGTCCCTCGTCATCGCCCATGTCGCCGCCGGCACCCGGACGATCCGCGTCGGCGCTGGCGGCATCATGCTGCCCAACCACGCGCCCTACGTGATCGCCGAGCAATTCGGCACGCTCGAAACGCTGTTCCCCGGCCGCATCGATCTCGGCCTGGGCCGCGCCCCCGGCACCGATCAGCTGACGCTGCAGGCGCTGCGACGCGACCCATCCAACGCCGAGCACTTTCCGCAGGATGTCCTCGAATTGCAGGCGTTCCTCGGGCCCGTGCAGCCTGGGCAGCGCATCGAGGCCGTGCCTGGTTCGGGGACGCAGGTGCCGCTCTGGATTCTCGGGTCCAGCCTCTTCGGTGCGCAGCTGGCGGCGCAGTTCGGACTGCCGTTCGGCTTCGCCTCGCACTTCGCGCCGCAGTCACTCGACCAGGCGTTGCGCATCTATCGCGAGCGCTTCACGCCGTCGCGGCAGCTCGATCGGCCGTACGCGCTGGTCGGCGTCAACGTCATCGCCGCGCCCACCGACGACGAAGCACGCTACCTGGCGACGTCGCAGCAGATGTCGTTCGCCGATCTCGTGCGCGGCATGCGTGGCCTCGTCCAGCCGCCGATTGCCGACATCGAGACCTACTGGTCACCGGCCGAGAAGCTGCACGCCTCCCAGATGCTGGCCTGCAGCATCGTCGGCAGTCCCGACACGGTGCGTCGTGGGCTGGCGCGTCTGCACGAGCGCACCGGCGCCGACGAGTTCATGGTGGTGTCGGACGTGTTCGACCCGGCCCTGCGCCGCCGGTCGTTCGAGCTCATCGCCGATATCGCCGGTCTGCGCGGCACCGTGGGTGAGGCGCCGGCCGCCACTGCGGCAGGCGCCGGCCGCTGACGATGTGCTAGCGTTCGGCGCCATGTTCCCAGCTGTTTCCCGTCTCGGCGCCACAGTCGTGGCGTTCACGAGCGCTGCCGCCGTGCTGATGGCGGCGGGCCCCGAACCGATCGATCACGCCGTCAACGCCCGCATCCGGGCCGAGGCCCGCGATCGCTCGCAGATCATGAAGACGCTGCACGTCCTCACCGACGTGTATGGCCCCCGACTCACCGGATCGCCGAATCACAAGGCTGCCGCCGAGTGGACGATTGCCGAGATGAAGCGCTGGGGCTTCGACCGCGGCTTCCTCGAGGAGTGGGACTTCGGGCATCCCGGGTGGCTGAACGAGCGGCTCTCGGTGCATGTGACCGCGCCGGTCAAGGACACGCTGGTCGGCGAGGCGCTCGCGTGGACCAACGGCACGGACGGTCCTGTACACGCCGCCGCGGTGCAGCTCGTGATTCCCGAGCGTCCGACCGAGGCGTCGCTGAAGACATTCCTCGACGGCAAGGCGGCCGCGGTCGCCGGCAAGATCGTCCTGGTGGGCGCCGGCACGCCGGTGCCCGTCAACTTCTCGAAGTCCGACCTGCGTCGCAACGCCGACGATCTGGCGGCGACCTTCGATCCGGTCAACCCGCGCCCTCCCCAGTTCGGGCCTGCCGCATCGCGCGGTGGCCCGGCGGCGCCGGAACCCGGCCGCCTCACCGCTCGACAGGTCACCGAACAGGTCGACGCCTTCCTGCTCGCCAACAAGGTGCCCGTCCGCATCAACGATGGCGGCCGTGACCATGGCCAGATCAGGGCCTTCAACAACGCGACGTACGACGGCGCGAAGGCGCCGCCGACGATCATCCTGCGCAACGAGGACTTCGGGCGTCTCGCGCGTCTGCTGGCCGACGGGCGTCCAGTCGAACTCGACGTCGACGTCGTCAACCGCTGGTACCCGGAAGGCCGGACGTCCTACAACGCGATCGCGGAGATTGCCGGCACCGACAAGGCGCAGGAAGTCGTGATGCTGGGCGGCCACCTGGATTCGTGGCACGCTGCGACCGGCGCCACCGACAACGCCATCGGCGTCGCCGTGATGATGGAGGCCGCCCGCATCTTGAAAGCGCTCGACCTGAAGCCACGGCGGACGATCCGCGTCGCGCTGTGGGGTGGTGAGGAACAGGGGCTGCTCGGCTCCAAGGCCTACGTCGCCAGGCACTTCGGCACGGCGGAAGCGCCGACGCCCGAGTTCGCGACGTTCGGCGGCTACCTGAACGTCGATTCGGGCACAGGCCGCATCCGCGGCGCCACGGTCTTCGGTCCGACCGAGGCGGCGCGCATCCTGCGCGAGATCGTCGCGCCCTTCGAAGACCTCGGCATGGTCGGCGCCACCGCCACGAAGAGCCGTCGCTCCGGCGGCACCGACAGCACGTCGTTCAATGCGGCAGGGCTGCCTGGCATCGGGCTCCTGCAGGATCCGATCGAGTACCAGTCCTACACCTGGCACACCAACCTCGACACCTACGAACGGATCGTCGAGGCCGACGTGAAGAAGAGCGCCGCCGTCATCGCGTCGGCGATCTACCACCTGGCGATGCGTGAGGAGATGCTTCCACGTTTCCCGGCGGCGGAGATGCCGGAGGCGCCCGCGGCCCCCGCCCAGGTACGCCCCGCGCCGTCAGCGGCGCCCCAGACGACGCCCGCGCCCGTCCGCAGGTGAGGAGATTCGGTCAATCTCGGTAGGACGGCTCGCCGAGTCGTCCGACGATTCCGCCGCTCTCGACATCGCGCATTGAGCATTGCGCATGGCGCGAGAGCGAATAGGATTGCTCCCGTGACCACACGATATCGCTCGGCAACCGGCGCCCGCTGGGCCTTCTCGATCGCCGCCATGGCGGTCGCACTCTTCACGACCGCTCCGGCAGCTCAACAGGCGTCGGCGGCAAAGCCGCTGCGAGCGCTGTACGTCACCGGCGGCGGCTTCCACGACTTCGTCACGCAGGAGGGCATCGTCCCGCCCGGCATCGCGTCGCGCGTCAACGTCGAGTGGACGATCGACAACACGGCGGGCAAGGCCACCGACGTGATGATCGAGCGCCACAAGGACACGGCCTGGACCAAGTCCTTCGATGTCGTCGTCTACAACATGTCGTTCTCGCACGTCGTCGATCCGACCTGGATCGAGCGGATCACGACGGCGCATCGGGAGAGCGGCGTGGGCGCGGTCATCCTGCACGGCGCCGTGCACAGCTACCGCCGCTCGACGTCGAAGGCGTGGGGACAGCTGATGGGCGCCTTCAGCATGCGTCACGACAAGCAGAAGCCGATCACGGTCAAGGCACTCGCGCCAGCAAACCCGATCATGAAAGGCGTGCCGGCGAGCTGGACGACGATCAACGAGGAACTCTACGAGATCATCGAGACGTTCCCGGGCATGACGCCGCTGGCCGAGGCGCACAGCACCGAAGTGAACAAGACCTCACCGGTGATCTGGACCAATCAGGCCGGCAAGGCCCGCGTGTTCGTCACCTCGCTCGGGCACAACAACGAGATGATGTCGGACCCGGTGTACCTCGGACTGGTCAGCCGCGGCCTGCTCTGGACGGCAGGGAAGCTGAACGACGATGGCACGCCGGTCAAGGGCTACGGACGTCCTTGAGCGTTCACGAGGGGAGCGCGAGCGCTCGCTGCGTCGCGGTCTCCACGGCGTTGGGCGCGTGAGGGGGCGCGCCTGACATCTCGCCGGCCGCCGGCAGCAGCGGCGGTTGCGCGAGGAAACGTGGTGCGGTGCCGCGATGCGGCTGCGCGGCGTGCACCAGGAACGGGTGGCAGAGGTACACGGTGCCGGCCTCGCCCGTCGCACGCACCTCGGCCCGGTGTGCGCTCTCCGCGAAACCCGTCGCCGCCAGTTCCCGCAGCGTCAAGCCTTCCTCTCCCGCCGGTGCCAGCCGGCGCGCGATGTCGGCGTGCGAACCGACCCGGATGCGCGTCGGCGCGTCCTGCTCTCCGACGTCCGAGAACAGGAACAACATCAGCAGCGCGCGACCGCGCGAGTGCACGTTGGCCCGCCAATCCATGAAGTCCGGGGCGTCGAACCCGAAGCTCACGTCGATGTGCCAGCCCGTGTCGCCCGGATCGTCGGGCGACGGGAAGCGCACCGGGAACGTCCCCATCGACCCACCCGGCTGCCATCGTCCAGGTCCGACGAGACGATCGAACGCGTCGTGCAGCACCGGCGTGTTGGCGGCCTCCACGAACGGCGCCTGCGCGTAGCCGCCGAGCCGGACGACGGGCCGGGTCCAGGTCGTCGCGTCGTCCGGGTCGCAGTCAAGGTCGCGCCACAGGATGCGCCGCGCTGCCTCCGCGAGCGATGCCGGGAACGCCTGGTCGATGCGAATGAAGCCGTCGGTGATGAACTGCTCGACCTGTGCGGGGCTCAGCTCGCGCAACGCGGAAGATTCACCTGCCATCGTGCCCCCCAGCGTATCCTGAGGCACCGTCATGAAGCTGATCGACAAGCCCGGTGTCGCACCGATCCGTTCGTTGCTCGAAGACCCGTCGGTCACCGAGATCATGATCAACGGGCCGCGTCAGGTGTACGTCGAGCGTCACGGCACGATGCAGGAGGTGCCGACGATGTTCACGCAACCCGAGCAGCTCGATCTGCTCGTGGACAATCTCGTTGTGGCCTCTGGCCGCGGCGTCAACGTGCGCAGCCCGATGGTGGACTTCCGGATGGAGGACGGCTCGCGCGTCAACATCTGCGTCGCGCCCGTGTCGTTGCAAGGCCCTGCGGTCACCATCCGCAAGTTCACGCACACGGTGCGGACGCTGGCCGACCTCGTGCGTCATGGCACGCTCACCACGCGGATGGCGGCGTTCCTGAGCCTCGTGGTGCGGTCGCGGCTGAACCTGGTGTTCTCGGGCGGCACCGGGTCGGGCAAGACGACCACACTCGGGACTGGCCAACGAGATCGCGAGCAGCGAACGGCTCGTCGTCATCGAGGACACGGCGGAACTCGATCTGGCAGTGAAGCACTGCGTGCGGCTCGAGGCGCGACGGTCGAACGCGGAAGGGGCTGGCGCGATCACGCTCGGGGACCTGCTGCGCAACAGCCTGCGCATGCGGCCGTCGCGGATCATCGTCGGCGAGATTCGCGGTGACGAAGCGTTCGAGATGGTGCACGCGATGACGAGCGGGCACGACGGTTCGATGGCCGTCCTGCACGCCAGTTCACCGTCGCACGCGATCTCGCGCCTGGAGATGATGCTGCTGGCCAAGGGCCTCGAACTGCCCTTGTGGGCGATCCAGAAACAGATCGCGACGAGCGTCGACCTCGTGCTGCAGCACCAAATCATGCAGGACGGTGTGCGGCGCCTGACGAACGTCAGCGTCGTGGACCGCGCGGCCGACGGCCAGGTGACGATCGACGACCTCTTCGAGTACCGCCTCGAGGGCTATGACGGGTCCGGACGCGCTGTCGGCCACTTCATGTCGAGCGGCACGCGACCGAAGTTCTACGAGAAGCTGCGACTGGTGGGCGGTGCCACGGTGGACACCCTGCTCGAGCCGGGCCGCGTCGACTGACGAGCGACCGCCTCGCCTTAAGACTTCTGACTTTCGACTTCAGACTTTGATTGAGCCGTTCCGTTGACGCCGAGGCCCTGCGGACGTACCCTCGGTCCACGGCGTAGAAACGGCGCCGGCGGGTTCGCGCGAAGGGCTCAGCCCACGACCAGCAGTCCCCGACGCACCCGGTACGTACACCGCCGTGCCACCTGCTTGCGAACCGCAGGAGAAGGCATGGAGGCCGTACGATGCCACGCTCCCTTCCTGACCGCCCCGATCTCGATCACCTGAAGCACCAGGCCAAGGCCCTTCTGCGCGACATCAAGGCGCGCGACGCCGAGGCACTCGGCAGGCTGGCCACGCTGCCGGCGTTCGCCGCCGGCCCCCTCACCGACGAACGGCTCGCCGACGTCGCTCTGCATGACGCCCAGTCGATCGTGGCGCGTGAGTACGGCCAGCCGTCGTGGCAGGCCCTGCGCGACGAGGTGCAGGCCCGCACGTTGTCGTTCGAGACCGCGGTGGAGGAGTTCGTCCGCTGCGCGACGGGCGGCGCCCGGCCGCGGGCCGAACGCATCCTCGCCTGGCATCCGGCCGTCGCCGGCGCGACGCTTCATACCGCGCTGGTGCTCGGTGACGTGGATGCTGTCCGCACGAAGCTGGCCGCGGACCCGGGGCTCGCCACGCGGCCTGGTGGTCCACAGGACTGGGAACCGCTGCTGTACGTGTGCCACACGTCGATGGCCGACCGCGATCGAGACGTCGGCTTCGTCGAGATCGCAAGGGCGCTGCTGACGGCTGGGGCCAACCCGAACGCCGAGTATCACTGGAACTGGCATCCGGAACTGCCGCGGACCGCGTTGTGGGGCGCGCTGTGTGTCGTGCGATCGCTGGCACTCGCCGAGACATTGCTGGCGGCTGGCGCCAATCCGACCGACGGCGTGTGTGCCCACATCACCGGTGGCGGTGGCAACCTGCCGGCGCTGGAACTGCTCGCACAGCACGGCCTGCGGCCCGACGGCATTCCGGGCGGCGTGCCGCCACTCGTCTACATGATGACGTGGGGCACCATTGCCGCCGGACCGGTCTGGCTGCTCGATCACGGCGCTGACCCGAACCTCGCGTGGGGCGACGAGGGGGAAGCACCACTGCACGTTGCCGCGCGCCGATGGGACGTTCCGATGGTCGAGCAGTTGCTTGCGCACGGCGCCGATCCGCTGCGTCCGCGAGCCGACGGGCGGACGGCGCACGCCCTCGCCGAGATGCACGGCAATCGCGACGTGGCGGCGGCGCTGGCCGCGGTCGGTGCCGGCGCGACGCTATCGCCCGTCGATCGTTTCGTGGCCGCGTGCGCACGCGCCGATCGCGCCGAAGCCGACGCGCTGCTCGCGGCGGATCCCTCACTGCGCGATGCGTTGCAGCCGGCCCACCACCTGCTGCTCCATCGTCCAGCCGAGACCGGCGACGCGCGGGTGCTCGAGACGATGGTCGCCTGCGGATTCGACAAGGACGTCCGCGATCGCGATCGGGTGACACCGCTGCACCGCGCGGCGATGGGTGGTCATCCCGAGGCGACGCGCGTCCTGATCGATGCCGGCGCCGATCTGCACGCGCTCGACGGTATGTTCGCGGCGCCACCGCTCGTGTGGGCAGTGGAAGGTCGCGAGCACGCGCAACCTGGTGCCGATCACGTCGCGGTGGCGCGCCTGCTCATCGCGGCGGGATCGCCGCAGGAGTGGCATGTGCCCGAAGGGGCGCCCGACCCTGAGCGCACGCTCGACGGCCTGATCGAGCTCCGGCGCGAAGCGGCGATCTGATCCGTCAGCGCGTCAGTCGAAGAAGAACGAGCGCCATCCGGGACGTTCAGTGTCCCGGGTGGCATACCACCCCTGTCCCTGTGCGAGTGCCGCCGGCGATCGCGTGACATGCCATGCGGCGTGGCTCAGCATGACGTACGCACCGCGCGGATCGTAGGCGACGAACTCACGCGTCCCCGGCGCCTCCAGCAGCGGCACCGGCAACTCGAAGAAGAGCGTGTAGCTGTCGTCGTGTCGCGTGTACTGGTAGCGCTCGACGCCCATCACGCGCGGCTTGTAGTCGGGCCACGCGCCGGTCAGCGACGCGGGATACCGGCCGTGCGTGGCGCGATGCGTCTCGAGTTCCTGCACCAGCGTCGTCGCCGCGTCGATCGCATGACGCCGACTCGAGGCCGCCATCGTGCCGAGAGCCAGCCACTGCACCGCGACGGCAGTAATCGGGACGATGACGAGCGCGAGCCGCAGGACTGACGAGGCCTCGGTGCCATGGGCGCCGAGACGCCGCCAGCGCTGGACGAGCCACGTTCCCGCGACGAGCCCGATGAGGCCGAGCAGACGGCCTCCGGTGGCCCACGCCACACCGCACATCACGAGACCGACGATGGCCAGGCCCGCGAGTGACGCTCGTCGCGATCGGTTCGCCGACGTCAGGAGACCCGCGAGGCCGATCGGCGCCAGCAGCAGGGCGGCGACGCTGCCGACCTGCGCGACCGTCGACAGCGGCACCGCCAGCGGATCGTATTCGCCCGGCAGGTATGGGTAGACCGCGCCTGCCGTGATCAGGAGCACCACGCCGGCGAGCCGGGCGACCGTCGCCATGCGATCACCGTCCGGGCGACGGATCGACCTGGACGACGCGGGTCTTCGACAGCAGCTCGAACGCGCGCTGGCGGCGGTCGGTGAAGAGGGCGAACAGCGCGTCGATCCACATCACCTGCAGGAATGCAGGCAACTGTCGGACGATCGACTGCCCCAGCGTGATCGGCGCGCCGCTCTCCTGTCGCACGTAGAGACCGTAGCGACGCTTGCCGATCGTCTGGCCGGTGCGCCATTCCGCGACGATCGTGTAGAGCACGTACCCGAATCCCGCGACCAGGATGGCCAGCACGAACAGCACGCCGGTGAGGATCTCGACCGGCGCGAGCCAGGCAAGGCACGCCAGCGCTGCGGCAATCGCGAAGGGGATCGCGACGTCGATGATCTTGGCGACGAAGCGGGCCCCGAAGTCGGCCGAGGCCAGCGGCACACCGGACAGGTACGACTCGGCCAGCGCGGCGGGGTCGCCGAGCTGTCGGAGAACGTCCGCGAGCGGCTGTCCGGCGGCGAGGCGTTCCTCGATGTGGCCGCGCAGTTCGACGGCAATCTGCGCGCGCGTGGGAGTTGTCGGCGGCAGGTGCGCGAGCACCTGCGCGAGGTAGGCGTCGGTGGTCATCGTCATCATCGGGTCCTGTCCTGCCCGAGCAGTCGGGCCATCGCGTCAGCGAATGCGAACCAGTCCTGCCGGAGTGTGGCCAGCTCACGGCGGCCATCGTCGGTCAGGCGGTAGTACTTGCGGGGCACGCCGCGCTCGGGGGTGTCCCACCGCACGTCGACGAACCCGGCCCGTTCGAGTCGGTAGAGCACGGGGTAGAGCGTGCCGTCGGTGACTTCGAGGGCGCCGGCGGTTTCGCGGGTGAGTTTGGTGACGATCTCGTACCCGTACGCTTCGCCGGCATCGAGCAGGTGCAGCACGATGAGCTCGAGCGAGCCGCGCCGGAGTTCACGGGTGATGCTGCCTTTGCGGGTGTCGTCCCGGGTGCGGTCGTCAGGCACCAGCCAAGTGTGACGCAAGATGTCTTGCATGACAAGGTATAAGACGTAGCCAACATGGGGTAGTTCAATTTCTCTGGAACCTGGAACCGGAAGCCGGGCAGTCGGCAGTCGGCGGGTCGGCAGTCGACCGTGGTGAGCGGTTGGCCGGTGACATCGTGCGGGTCGAACGGTTGGAGCGGCGACGCGGGTGCCGCACCCGGAACCCTGTACCCGGAACCCGGTCTCTGCTTCGTTCTTGAGTCTGCTGACTTGTCCAATGTCAGCGTTGGCTCCGTTCCCCTCTCCTGCCGTCCTGTTGTCCTGCGCTCCTGTCTTCCTGTGCTCCTGTCTTCCTGTTCTAAGCTGCGGTAGTGCCTGAACTTCCTGAAGTCGAGGCGGCGCGTCGCCTGCTCGAACCCGCGATGCTCGACGCGCGCTTCATGCGTGTGCTGCTGCGTCGGGCGAACCTGCGGCGCGCATTTCCGGATCGCTTCTCCGAACGGCTGACCGGCGCGACGGTGCTGGCCGTTGGTCGCCGCGCGAAGTACCTGCACCTCCCGCTGTCCACTGGCGACGTGCTGGTGATGCACCTCGGCATGTCGGGCGACTTCAGGGTCGAACGCATCGACGATGAGGCGGCGCCGATCGTGCCGCCGGGCCTGCACGATCACGTCGTCTTCGAGATGTCGTCGGGATGTGCCGTGACCTTCAACGATCCCAGGCGCTTCGGCACCATGGACCTGCTGACGCCGCACCCCGACGGACGTCACGCGACGGTGCCCGGGCTCGGCCCCGAGCCGCTCTCGGACGACTTCGACGCGGCGGCGCTGGCCCAGGCGTGCGCCAGGCGGAAGGCGCCGCTCAAGAACACCCTGCTCGACCAGCGCGTCGTTGCGGGACTTGGCAATATCTATGTGGTCGAGGCGCTGCACCGCGCTGGTCTCTCACCTCGTCGACGCTCGTCCACCATCGCGACCCCATCCGGCAAACCACGACCGACGGCGACGAAGCTGACTCAGGCGATCAAGGCCGTACTGCGGCGTGCCGTCGAGCGACAGCTCGCACCTTCGTATCGTGCGTCGCGCTTCCAGGTCTACGACCGCGAAGGCGAAGCGTGCCCGACGGGTGGCTGCGACGGGACCATTCGTCGCATCGTCCAGGCAGGGCGCTCGACGTTCTACTGTCCTGCCTGTCAACGCTGAGTCGCCGCGCTCGTGGCGACGATGCGTCGCCTCGCTACACCTGACGTGTGACGGACGCTCCGCCACCGACGTCGTCTGCGCACGAGGCCTTCAGACCGGGCGAAGCTGGCGTGATCGACAGGTGGTATCGCCCTTGCTCCATGTCGGGACATGACGAACGACACCGCCATCTCGACGCTGAACAACCTCATCGAAACCTGCAAGGACGGTGAGAACGGCTTCAAGACCGCCGCCGAAGGTCTGACCGACCCGGCTTACAAGGCGAAGTTCATCGAGTACGCCCAGCAGCGCGCAACGTTTGCGCGGGAACTCCAGGCGCAGGTGCGGACGTTGGGCGGCGACCCTGAGAAGAGCGGCTCGGTGGCCGCCTCGCTGCATCGCGGCTGGATCGACATCAAGTCGGTCGTGACCGGCAAGAGCGACCACGCGATTCTGGCCGAGGCCGAGCGTGGTGAAGACGTCGCCAAGGCGGCGTATGAGAAGGCCGTGAAGGAGTCGCTGCCGGCCGACGCGGCCGCACTCGTGCAACGTCAGGCGAGCGCGGTGAAGCAGGCGCACGATCATGTGCGTGACGCGCGCGACCGTGAGAAGGTCGCTCACTAGGCACGAAAGTCACAAGTCAGAAGTCAGAAGTCTGAAGGATGGGTTGGCCATCCGACGTCCTCTTCAATGATCGTCGGGTGGTTCCAGGCCCAGCGTCGCCCACGCTTCGCGGAGGGTTCTCACCAGATGACTCTGGCGTGGACCCTCGCGGGCGAACGCGGCGTACACGCGGCCCATCGCGTAGTCGAGTTCGCGCGCGACGATGAAGACGTCGCGGCCGCCGGCGGCGAGGGTGCGGAACTGATCGTCGTTGTCGAGGTCGACGAGCGCCTGCATGTCGTCGCGCTCGATGAGCAGTTCCGTGAGTCCTCGGAAATCCCACATCACATCGAAGCCCGTGCCCCACGCCGCATCGCGATAGATCGTGCGCGTGGCGTCGGCCAGTTCGGCCCCGGTGACCGTGCCGCTGACCGTCGCCATGGCGACCCGTCGCACTGGATCGATGTGGTAGGTGAATGCCATGGCCCTAGGGCAGCTCGCGCACCCGGATGTTGCGGAACTCGACGGGCGACCCTTCCGCTTCGAGGCAGAGAAAGCCACTGCGCGGATCGGCGCCGCGACCGCCGGAGACCTCTTCGCCGTTCACCCACAGGCGAATCTCGCCGTTGATGCCGCGCACGTAGTAGTGGTTCCATTCGCCGACGCCCTTGCTGCGCTCGGCCCGCGGAAAGCTGCGTGACCCGTCCGGCGATCGCGGTTCGAACGGCTCCAGCTTCGAGTTGCCGACCGCGAAGATGTCGCCGTTGGTCGTGAACCAGCCGCCCGGCTTGCCGCCACTCGTGCGCTTGTGGAACTCGTGGTACCCGTGGTCGAGCATCTGCACTTCGATGCCCCAGCGTGGCAGCTTGTCGGGGGGAAGACCGTCGAGCGCCTTCATCGGCACCCACGCGAACACGCCGGAGTTGCCCGCCGACTTCATGTGCCGCCACTCGATCACGAGCTCGAAGTTCGTGAAGATGTCGCGCGTGCGCATCACGCCGATTGGCACACCGGTCGACTTCAGCAGGTCGCCCTCCCAGTTCCAGGTGTCGGCGTAACCGTTGACGGGCGCGAAGTCGTCCTTGCCCAGCGTTCGCCAGCCAGGGCCGACGCCGTCGATGGAGGCCTTCGGCGTGGCGGCCGGTTGCGCGTCGAGTGGAGCGAGGGTCGGCGGCGTCAGCAGGACCGCAGCGGCCAGGGCCGCAATGGGGAGGGTTCGCATGCGGCGACGGTACGCCACCGGCCGAATGGCGTCAACGGCCGGGGTTGGCCGGCGCCTTCACCGGCTCCCGAGAGAAGCGCACGTAAGGAAAGACTTCCGGGACGTGCGAATCCCAGACGCCGTGCGGGCTCCACGCCCAGCCGCCGGGTTCCTGGGCGGGTGCGGCCTCCTTGTAGGTGTTGAAACGCGAGAAGTCCATCCGCCACACATCGCCGTCGCGCGGCGGCAGTGATCGGCCATCCGGGCGGGCCAGCGGCTGCAACGACGCCCACGGAATCCGCAGTTCGACCGTCCAGCCGCGATCGCGGTCCTTGTTGTCGTTGATCGTGCCATCGACGTGGACTGCGGTGGCCAGGCCCGGCAGGTCCCAGTTCCAGAACCCGATGCGGGGGCCGCGCGGATGCTTCTTGAAGCCGACGCCGTTGAAGGGCCGCACGCCGGGCCGGGTCCGGTCGAACTCGGGCAGCGCGGCGTACCCGGCCTTGGCGTAGGCCTCTTCCCAGACGAAGAAAACCTCATAAATGGTGTTGAACGCGTTGATCTCGAACTCGTAGTACGCGTCGCGGCCGGCGATGAACAGTTCGACGTCGTTGTTGCGGTAGATCGGCGCATCGCGCTCGGTCAGCGTCGCCTCGACGAACGGTTCCTCGACCCAGTAGCCGACGTAGAGGAACTCGTCGTCCCACAGCACCGCGGCCCGCGTGTCGTGGATGCCCGGCGTGCCTCGCACCAGGTCCGAGAAGCGTGGCGACCGCTCCGCCGCCGTCCACGCGGCCTCGTCCAGGCGTCCATCCACGACAATCGGCGTCGATGTCCGTCGAGCGGTGTAGTGAGCGATCCGATCTTCTGGCCACGGGAATGGCCAGGGCTGGGCCGCCGCGGTGAGGCTCGCGCAGGCGACGAGCCACGCCGCAAGCCAGGTGCGCTGCCGCGCGCAAGTTCGCATGGGGCACAGCGTATAACGGCGAGAGATCGGGACAGCAGAAGGACAGAAAGTCGAAAGTCGGAAGTCCGAAGTCAAAAGTTGCAAGAGCGCCGGAGCACTCGAACCCGGCACCCCGAAGCCGGCACCCCGAACCCGGTACCCGGAGATGTGCGCACTCGTCAGGGCGCCACGCGGCCGTCGTCGTAGAACGACGTCAGGAGGCGCAGTCGTGCCTGCACGAGCGGCGCCGCCATCGGTTCGTACGACAGGACCTCGCGGCCGGCGTCGCGTACCACGATGCGATAGGGCTGGCGGAGTCGGCTCGTGAGGTAGTGCCACGCCACCAGTTCCGCCACATCGTCATGCCAGTTGCTGCTGGCGTAGAGGGAGACGAACGGTGTGCGACGCAGGGCGGCGTACACCGCGTCCGCGTCGGCGATGGGCACGGCGCGGCCGCCGCGCCGATAGGTCAGTCCCTCGAGCAGCGGACCCGCGTAGGGAGCGGCGATCGTCAACCGATTCGTCCAGATCCCATCGACCAGGGCGGACGGCCTGCTCGCGGACACCGGGTCGGCGGGCGGCGGCGTGAGGCCGAGCGCGTTGTCCACCATGTGCGTGGCTTCGTGCAGCAGCACGTACACGATCGCATCGAGCGATCCGGCCTCGACGTCCACGGTGCGACTCGAGTTGGCCAGGTCGAAGCAGCCGCGTTCCTTCCACGTGAGGAACTGCGAGGTCGTCTCGCGCAGGACGCCGGCGCGAATCGTCAGGTCGTAGACCCGGACGGCGTCGTCGGGATTGACCGTCGACGTGAGCGCCGTGTTCGGCATGCCGTCCAGAAAACTTATGCGACGCAAGCGTTCACGCAGCACGCGCTGATGCACCGGTGGAAGGCCGTCCATGGCCTTGACCAGCGCGCTGCGTTCGTCGTCGGTGAGGCGATGCGGTGTCGGCGTCCCCATGCCCGCGTCGGCGAACATCTTCAGCACGCTGGGGTCGGCCTCGCCGATGCGTGACGCCAGCGTGGTGCGGGAGTCGACCAGCCCGCCCGACCCCGCCGGGGGTGATGTCTGGGCCGCGGCAACGGCGACGATGCCGGCCAGGACGATGAACGCGAGCACTGAGTGACGGATGATCTTCATGGCGCGAGAGTCAGGCCAGTGCGCGCAGGGCGACCCTGGCATCGGTGGCTGGCGGTACGCCGTAGGCGCGCCGGTATTCGCGGCTGAACTGACTCGGACTCTCGTAGCCGACCAGATGTCCGGCCGTTGCCGCATCCACGTCGTCGCTCATGAGCAGGCGGCGAGCCTCCTGCAGGCGCATCTGCTTCTGATATTGCAGCGGACTCATCGCGGTGACGTGCTTGAAGTGCGCGTGAAACGACGAGACGCTCATGTTCACGTCGCGCGCCAGCGCCTCGACGCGCAGCGGCTCCGCGAAGTGCGCCTTGATCCAGGCGATCGCGCGGGCGATTCGGCGGGCCTGTCCCTGGCCGCGCGCCATCTGCCGCAGTCGCCAGCCGTCGGGCCCGCGCAGCAGCCGGTAGAGAATTTCGCGCTCGACCAGTGGGGCGAGCGCGGCGATGTCGTCGGGCGTCTCGGCCAGCTGCGTCAACCTCACCACCGCATCGAGCAACGCCGGCGTAGCGTCGCCGACGAACATGCCGCGGGCCGGTGGTCCGTCGTCGGCCGCCTCGAGTTCGGCGTCGAGGACCACCGCCGCAATCTCCTTCGGCGCGAACTCCAGCGACATGCACAGGTAGGGCGCGTCCGGCGAGGCCTCCTCGACGTGCGACATCACCGGCAGGTCGACCGACGCGACGATGAAGCGCGACGGGTCGTAGGAGAACCGGTCGGTGCCGAGGCGCACGACCTTGCTGCCTTGCGCGACGACGCAGATCGACGGCGCATAGACCGTGGGCATCGGTTCGCCCGCGCGGTCGTACCGGATGACCGACAGGCGTGGCACACGCGTCGGGTGCATCCCTTCACGCACCGCGAGCCGCCGAAGGAGGCCGGCCAGTGCGTCGATACGTGAGGCGACGTCGTTCAGCACGTCTCCACAGTACGGCGCACCGACGCGAGCGGCAACACGGAAATGCGCCGTCATGGAGGATTGGGCAAGCACTCCGGGTGATCGGTCTATCGCACGTCCGGACTACAGCCTCAGACTGCCTTTCGTCATCGGGCTCGGCCCATTTCACGGAGTCTTCACATGGCTGGCATTTCAGGCAAGGTCGTCGTCATCACCGGGGCAAGCAGCGGTATCGGTGAGGCAACGGCGAAAGAACTGGCGCGGCGGGGCGCCAGGGTGGTGCTGGGGGCACGCCGGACCGACCGGCTGGAGACCCTCGCAGCGTCGATCCAGGCCGAAGGGGGCACCGCTCTCGTCCAGGCAACCGATGTCACCGACATCGACGCCGTCCGGCAGCTGGCGCAGCGGGCGCTCGACGCGTTCGGCCAGATCGACGTCTTCATCAACAACGCCGGCGTCATGCCGCTTTCGCCGCTCGACCAGCTGAAGGTGGACGAGTGGAACACGATGATCGACGTCAACATCCGCGGCGTGCTGCACGGCATCGCCGCGGCCCTGCCACACTTCAAGGCGCGCAAGGCGGGTCAGTTCATCAACGTCTCGTCACTCGGCGGTCGCATCGCCGTGGCCACCGGCGCCGTGTACTGCGGCACCAAGTTCGCGGTGCACGCCATCTCCGAAGCGCTGCGCCAGGAGGTCGGTGGTGACATCCGCGTCACCATCGTCGCGCCCGGCGTCGTCGAGTCGGACCTCGCCGCCACGATCACCGATCCCTCGACGCAGAAGTTCATGGACGACTTCCGTCGCATCTCGATTCCGCCCGAGGCGATCGCCCGCGCCATTGCCTTTGCGATCGAACAGCCCGACGACGTGGACGTCAGCGAGCTGATCGTTCGTCCGACCGCCAGCAGCTTCTGACTCAGGGGGGTAGGGGCGCCTCTCTCCGAGGCGCCCTGTCACTGCGGCTAGCGACGCATGCGACGTCGCGCCACCGCACCGAGCCCGAGCAGCAGCAGACCTGTCCCGACCGGCTCCGGCACGTTGTCGAGATCCGAGTGCACCACGGCGCCGTCGATCGGGGTGCCGTTCTCGTCGACGACGGAAAAGCCGAGGAGACGCAAGCGGAAGTCGGCGCTGACGCTGCCCGGAGCGAGCGTCCCCACGCTCGTGGACGAGATGCCGCTGCTGACGAAGAAAAAGAACGCGAACGGCGTGTTGAAGGTGAACTTCGTGCCCGAACCGACACCGGGCGTGAACGTCGTGCTCAGCGCCTCGGCGCCGCCAGTCGAGGTTCCGAGCCCGGTTGGGGTGCAGGTGGCAATGCCGGCACACGCCGAGACCTGAGCGTACGCCGTGGCGTGCGAATCGTCGAAGGTGCCGTCGATCTCGAAGTGGGGCAGCAGGTATCCATCACCTGTGGCACCCGTGACGAAGACGCCGTTCTCCTGCAGGCGCGACTGCACGAGACTCACGAAATTGGTCGGGTCGTTCGGCGCCAGATTGAAGTTCAGCGCGACCGACGAACCAGCCGCGACCGTGTTGGTCGCCCGTAGTTCGAGCGGGGAGCCCTGGGTGCTCGCGGTGCCGGTGAACACGGTTGGGTTCACGCCGCCCGTCGAGTAGGTCGTCGGTAGCGTCTCGACGGTGGTCGAGCCGTAGGCGCCGCTCGCGTTCAGCTCGCGCGAAGGCCCGGGGGAGCCGCCGAAGAACCGGGCGTCACGCAGGTAGTACGTGATGGGACCGCACTCGCCGACCGCCGGAATGGCGAGGATGGCAAGTGCGAACAGTGCACGTCGCATCGTCGAACCTCATACAGCGAGGGCTGGCATCGTCTCTCTGTACCTGATTGAACGGCGAGGCCGCGAAAAGCCGAACGCGTGCGCGCTCACTCACAGATAGCTGAGCCACCAGTCGCGTCGTCGCCGCTTCACGCCGTCGAACCAGCGACACAGCGGATACATCAACGCGACGACGAGGAGCCACACCACATAGACGGTGCCGAGCGACCAGCCGAAGTCGGCAGGGAAGGCCTGCGCGGGGCCGCCCATCGACGGGAACGGTCCCGAGAGGAAAAAGCGTCCGAAGCCACCGTACGTCCACCAGGCCAGGCACGACGCCACCACATGGGCCAGCAGGAAGTGCCCGAGATAGTAGAAGAGCGGCACGCGACCGATGACCGCGAGGGGATGCCCGGGAGCGAGCTTGCGGCGGTCGAACCAGGCCAGCCCCAGCAACACCGGTCCGACCGTCATCAGCAGGAAGAGCAGCGACGGCGGGTACTTGGTGGTGCGCAGGAACGACACCAGCGTCATCAGCGGCGTGGCCTGCGATGCCCAGGGCTGCGGGTCGCCGTACTGGTTGATCCAGCGCAGCGCCACGAACGCGACAATCAGCGCGAGCCCGGTCCCGGTCAGCCAACGCTGTCGTCGTCGGGCGTCGAGGTCGAACAGCTGTCCGGCCCCGAAGCCGACCGCCAGCAGGCCGATCCACGGCAACACGGGATAGCCGACCACCGCGACGGTTCCGGCGATGGGAATCGCGCCCTGCTGGTGGAGCACCGTCCAGAGCGGCGCCAGCGCGCCCAGATCGACGGCCCTGATCGGGTCGAGCCGGTTGTGCAGGACGACGATGACCACGCCGAGCAGGCCGACCACCCGCGGCGGCAGGTGAATCAGTGCCGCGAGCACGATCATCGAGACCCCGACCGCCCAGAGGACGAGCAGGAAGATGGCGTCGGGCCCGAACAGCCGGAAGTTGAGCGCGAACCGCAGCAGGACGACCTCGGCGACGATCAGCCACAGGCCGCGGCTCACCAGGAACGCGGACAGCCGGCTGCGCGAACCGTCGCGTCGCAGCTTCAGGTAGACGGCGATGCCCGCGAGCAGCACGAAGGCTGGCGCGCACACGTGAGTCACCCACCGCGTGAAGAACAACGGCGGTGTCGTTCGAGCCAGATCCTCCGGCGAGAAGGTCATCGCGCCGACATGCACGAAGTCGCGGACGTGATCGAGCGCCATCACGACCATCACCAGGCCGCGCAGGGCGTCGATCGCGACGAGCCGGGACGTCGCCCGCATGTCCGTCGTCATGAGATGTCCGGAGGTATACCAGAAGGCGAGCCGCGATGTAGGCTTCCGCAGTTCGAGGAGACTCCCTTCCATGCGCACTCGTCGTGATTTCATCGCTCAGGGCCTGGCCGGCACGGCCGGCCTGACCATCGGCGGCTTCGGTTTCAGCGCGAAGTCGTACGCCCAGATTCGTGGCGCCAACGACCGTATCGGCGTCGCCGTCATCGGCATCCGCAACCAGGGCACCGTCCATCTCAGGAACTACGGTGACCTGAAGGACAGTCACAACGTCCAGGTGCGCACCGTGTGCGACACCGACGAGCGGCTGTTCGGCCCTGCCGTGAAGTTGATCGAGAGCAAGACCGGCACCGCGCCTGCGACCCAGTGGGACCTGCACCGCGTCCTCGAGGACAAGTCGATCGACGCCGTCTCGATCGTCACGCCGAACCACTGGCATGCCCTCGCGACCGTGCTCGCCTGCCAGGCCGGCAAGCAGGTGTACGTGGAGAAGCCTGCCTCCCACAACATCTGGGAAGGCCGGAAGATGATCGAGGCGCGCGATCGCTACAAGGTCCGCATGCAGGTCGGCCTCAACAACCGCTCGGCACCGAGCGTGCGCGAGGCCATCGAATTCATACGCGGCGGTGGCATCGGCAAGATCTACATGGCGCGCGCGCTCTGCTTCAAGGCCCGCGACTCCTACGGCATGGCGGTGCCGGGCGAGGCGCCCGCCACCTTCCACTACGATCGCTGGCTCGGCCCCGCGCCGCAGCGTCCCTACAGCGAGAAACGTGGCCACTACAACTGGCACTGGTACTGGGACACGGGCAACGGCGACACCGGCAATACCGGACCGCACCAGCTCGACATCGCTCGCTGGGGGCTCGGCAAGGCCGAACATCCTGTCTCGGTGTATGCCGCCGGCGGCATCTACGGCTTCGATGAGGTCGAGGGCACGCCGACGCCGGGTCGTCGTGTGTATGGCGACGTCGAGGCATTCGGGCACGACAAGACGACGCAGGAGACGCCCAACACACTCGCCGCGACGTACAAGTACGCCGACGGCACGCTGCTGGAGATGGAGACCCGCGGCCGCTACACGAACCAGGAAGGCAGCCGGGGCCAGGAGCTGGGTAACCTGTTCTACGGCACCGAAGGATGGCTCGAACTGGGTGGCGACGAATGGAAGGCCTTCCGTCGTCGCGAGAAGACCCCCTTCGCAAGCTCGAAGGAGAAGCCGGCCGACGGCAACCACTGGGGCAATTTCCTCGACGCGGTGCGAAGCGGGCAGGACACCACCCTGCACAGCGACATCGTCGAGGGTCACCTGTCGACGACACTGTGCCACCTTGCCAACGTGTCGTACCGCGTCGGGCGGTCGCTGACGTTCACCGGCGCCTCGGAGCGCTTCGGTGACGACGCCGACGCCAATGCTCACCTGACGCGTGTGTACCGCGCGCCGTACGTCGTGCCCGAGCGGGTGTGACGGCCAAGACCCGCCCGCCCCGGGAGAGGGCGGGCGGCGAATCGCAGGACTCCTCTCGCGAGCCTCCGCTCGTGCATCGGCCGATCATGCTGCCGGAGGTCCTGAGTTCGCTTCGACCAGTGTCGGGTGACGTTGCGGTGGACTGCACCCTCGGTGGCGCCGGCCATGCTCAGGCCATCGTCGAGGCGATCGGTCCCGGCGGGCGCCTGATCGGTCTCGACGTCGACCCGATCGAGCTGCCGCGAGCCAGGGAGCGGTTGCACCTTGCGGGCTACGGCCCAGATGTCGTCGAAGTGCACCACGCCAGCTTCGCCGACCTGCCTGCCGTGCTCGCCGCCGCGCGCGTCACCAGCGCTGATGTGATTCTCGTGGACCTCGGGACCTCCGCGATGCAACAGGACAGCGCGGCCCGCGGCTTCTCGCACAAGCACCCGGGGCCGCTGGACCTGCGCATGGATCCCACGCGCGGCGAGACAGGTGCCGCCCTGATTGCTCGCCTCGGCGAGCAGGACCTCGCCGACGTGCTGACGCGCAACGCCGACGAGCCTCACGCCATGGTGGTCGCGTCGATCATCAAGCGTCAGCCGATCACGACCACGCACGCGCTCGAACGCCTGGTCCGTGTGGGCCTGCATGCCGCGGAGCCAACGCTGACCCGGCCCGAGGTGCGGATGACGGTGCGACGCACGTTCCAGGCCCTGAGAATCGCCGTCAACGACGAAATGACGGCACTCGATCGGCTGCTCGACGTGCTGCCGGCCTGCCTCGCGCCTGGCGGCCGCGTCGCCGTCCTCACATTCCATTCCGGCGAGGACCGGCGAGTGAAGCAGGCGTTCCGCGACGGGCACCGGCGCGGCTGGTACGCGTCGTACGCGCGCGACGTCATCCGGTCGGGCAAGGCCGAGACCTTTGCCGATCGCCGTGCCGCGGCCGCCAAGCTGCGATGGGCCGTCCGCGCGCCCTGGTGAACGCGTCGAGCTGGTGCGCGAGAATGAGGCCGTGCTGATGCGCGCCGCCGTCCCCTCTGATCACGACGCCCTCTGGGCCATCCTCGAACCCGTCATCCGCGCCGGTGAGACGTGGGCGTTGCCGCGCGACATGCGTCGCGACGAGGCACTGGCGTACTGGCACGACGGCAAGCAGGTGGTGGTCGCCGAGATCGAAGGCCGTGTCGTCGGCACCTACTTCATCCGGCCGAACCAGATGGGCGGTGGCAGTCACGTCGCCAATGGCGGCTACATGACGGCGGCCGAGGCGCAAGGACGTGGCGTCGCCCGCGCGATGGTCGCCGACTCGCTGGTACGCGCCCGAGTGCAAGGTTTTCGCGCGATGCAGTTCAACTTCGTGGTCAGCTCGAACGAGCGGGCAGTGAAGACCTGGCAGGCGGCTGGCTTCGAGATCGCCGCTCGCCTGCCAGGCGCCTTCGATCACGCGACGCTCGGCTTCGTCGACGTGTACGTGATGTATCGGACGCTCTGAACGGCAGTCGGCAGTGGGCGAGTCGGCAGTCGACCGAGGACTTCCGAAGGCCGACGGCCGCCCGACGAGGGCCGACGGGGCTCTTACTTGTAAAACACGTAATCCGTCTCGTACGCGACGAGTGCCTTGCGACCCACGTCGTGGGCGTTGCGGCAGCCGGTCGTCGGGGCGACGCCGCCCGCGGTGTTGACGCGCTGGATATAGAGCGTGCCGCCCAGTGTGTTGCCGCCGTTGGGACCGGGTTCGCTGCCGACCACGCGTAGCAGCAGCCACGGAATTGCGCCAGGAGCGAACGCCGAATCCGTCGACGAGGCCATCGCGGCGGCCCACACGCGACTCGTGTCGGTCGAGTCCTGCCAGGTGGCGCGCGCGGCGCCGGCCTCGTCCGGGTTGGCGCTGAGGAAGTGCGTCGCGACCTGCGCGCCGCCGTCGTCGGTCAGCGTCGCCTGCGGACCGTAGAACAGCCAGGTGAATCCACCACGGCCGGCGGTACACACGTACTGCTGCGCTCCCTCCGCGCGCGTCGTGAGGAAGGCCTGATGCCCCGCGGGCACCTGGAGTGCGGCCGGAACCGGCGTCTGGGCGAGTGCGGGAGCGGTCTGGGAGAGAACGACGAGCAGGGAACGAACGGCGAGCGATCGGATCATGAATGCATCGCGGACCCATGAGGAGTCCGCGCCTCCTGATCCGTGAATCGCAATCCGAAACGAGAACGCGACAGTCTAGGGATGGACCGGCACGCGATGGCTCGCGCGCGTGACGTACACACCGGGCGCCGGCGGCATATCGACCCGGCCGAGACTGCGACGCCGACTGGGGACGACGCCAGGCGCCTGTGCCCGCACGTGCCGGCCTTCGGTGAGCAGCGGGGCGGCGAGATCCTCGCGCCCAGCCGCAGCGTGCAGCGTCGCGAGATCGATGGCGTAGATGGCGTACAGCTGATGCTGGTGACCGAGTGCGCCGCCGGCGATGTCGAGCGCGCGCTGCAGCGCGACCGTTGCCTCCTGCCGTGATCCCTGCAGGCTCGCGACGCGGGCGAGATTGTGCCAGGCCGCGGCGACCACCGGATGGCGTGGGCCGAGGGCAGCCTCCGTGCGCGTGATGACGTCGCGCAACTGGGCGTGCGCCCCACGCAGGTCGCCCCGCGCGGCCGTGATCAACGCGAGATCGTGCAGCGTGACGGCCGTGTTGGGATGCCGCTCGCCGCGCGTCTCGCGATTGATCGACAACGACAGGCGCAGCAGCCGCTCGGCATCATCCAGATGACCGGCCAGGCGATGGACCGACGCGAGATCACTGAGGCTGACGGCCGTCTCGCGGTGCCGCTCACCGAGCGTCGTGCGGCGGATCGCCAGCGCTTCGCGATGCGCCTCGATGGCGAGATCGGCATCGCCGAGGTCCTGATAGACGCGTCCGAGTTCGGCGAGCGTGACGGCCACGTCGGCATGGCTGGCGCCGAGCAGCCGCCGACGCATGGCGAGCGCCTCCTCGAGCGAACGCGTGGCCGCGGCCCATTGACCGCGGTCGGCCTGCACCACGCCGAGGTCGTGCAGCGTCTGGGCCACGCGTACGTGCTCGGGACCGAAGGCGGCCGTTCCACTCGTCAGCGCCTGATCGAGGAGCGCGGCTGCCTTGTCGAACTGCCCGAGTCGCCGATAGGTGCGTCCCATCGTCGTCAGCAGCTCGGCCTGCAGTTCCGGCTCGGCGACCAGTTCCTGCTGAACCCGCGCGGCGCCGCCATCCAGCAGCGCGCGCACGGTCGGCTCTCCACCGGTGCGGACGGTGTACGGATCGGCGCTGGTCAGCATCGACATCAACATCTCGCTGACCTTGACGGCCTTGGCGGCCTCGCGCCGGGCCCGGTCGCGCTCGGCGGCGAGCCGCGTCGTGTAGACCGCCGTCATGACCGACACCAGGGCCACCATCGTCATCGCGGTGACGACCGCCGTGACGTGGCGCTGGGCGAACCGCAGCGTCCGGTAGCCGAGCGTGTCGGGACGCGCGCTGATCGGCTCCTGCCGCAGGGCACGCCGGACGTCTTCCGCCAGCGCCTCGACCGACCCGTAGCGTTCGGCGGGATCCTTCTTGAGCGCCCGCGCGACGATCGTGTCGAGGTCGCCGGTGAGCGCGCGTCGCAACCGGGCGGGCGTCGTGCCGAAGCGCGCCGCGTGCTGCACGCGCAGGTCCCAGGCATGGCTCGTGTCGTCGGCCGCGTCGGACGGCCGCAGCGGCACCTCCTCGACGATCGATCGGATCAACGTCGCCGGCGAGCGGACGGCGCTGCCGGCGGGATGTCGCCCGCTGAGGAGCACGTAGAGCAACACGCCGAGCGCGTACACGTCGGTGGCCGTGGTCACGGCGCCGCCGGCCAGTTGCTCGGGCGAGGCGTACTCGGGCGTCAAGGCGCGACCGATTTCACGCGTGAGCGCGACCGCTTCCGCCGAGCGACCCTCGTGCCAGCCGGGCTCGGTGTCGATCAGTTTCGCGATCCCGAAGTCGAGCAGCGTGACGTGCCCTTCGGCACTCACGAGCACGTTGGCTGGCTTGATGTCGCGATGGACGGTCAGGTTGGCGTGCGCGAACGACACCGCATCCAGCACGTCGAGGAACAGGCGGAGACGCGCCTCGACGTCGAGCGCGTGAATGTCGCAGTAGCGCTCGATGGTCTCGCCGTCGACGTGCTCGAGGACCAGATATGGCTGGCCGGTGAGTGACACGCCGGCATCGATCAGGTGTGCGATGCGCGGGTGACGCAAGCGCGCCAGGATGGTGCCCTCACGGCGGAAGCGTTCTTCGCCCGCCGGACCGGCCAAGGCGAGGTTCAGGAGCTTGACGGCGGCGCGACCGCGGAAGTGTCCGTCGCACCGGTCGGCGAGCCACACGCTGCCACTGCCGCCCTCACCGATGATCGACACGAGCCGGTAGGCGCCGATGCGTTGACCTGCGAGTGACGGCGACGGCGGTGGCAGCGCCACGCCATCGAGGAAGCCGGCGTCCTCGGCGTCGAGCGCGCCGGCGAGGCACCCGCGCAGGTCGTCGACGAGCTCCGGCGCGCGTTCGCGCAGTGCCGCCAGCCACGGGCCGCGTGCCTCGACCGGCAGGTCGAGTGCCTCGTCCAGGTACGGGCTCAGCGCACGCCAGCGGTCCGCGGCGAGACTGCCCATCACTGTGCGGTCGTGGCCGACGCGGCGGCGATCGCCTGGTGCAGGTAGATGCGGCCCTTCTCCCAGCCGCGCTGGACGGTGCGTTCGGACACGCCGCGCATCGCCGCGATCTCGACGAACGAGAAGCCGCAGAAGAACTTCAGCTCGATGATCTCTGCCAGCGATGGATCGATGACGGCGAGCTCGTCGAGCGCATCACCGATCGACAGCAGTTCCTCCGGGCTCGCGATCCGTTCGGCCCGTTCGGCGTCGAGCGAGGTGATGTGGAACTGGCCGCCACGCTTCTCGGAGCGCCGCCGGCGCACGTCGTCGATGATCAGGCCGCGCATGACGCGCGCAGCGTAGCCCATGAAGCGTGCGTGGTCGACGAACATCGCGCCGTCCTTGCCGGCGATCGACAGGTAGGCCTCGTGCAGCAGCGTCGTCACACCGAGGCCGCCGAGCGGGCCGCGACGGGCGAGCTCGCGACGGGCGAGGCGGTGGAGCTCGGTATACAGGGTGACGAAGAGCGCGTCGGCGTCCTGCTGCTGGTCCACCGTCGTTTCGGGCATCTCTGCCGTCGCTGTCATCATCCGCGGCTCCTCGTCTGGATGGCCGCCGCGACATCGGCGGACACGTATAGACGCAACGACGACGGGTGGGCCAGCGAACAGGTCCGGGGCGATCGGGATGGGGCGAGATTCCTGCTCTTCGCCTGTCGTTTTCCTGCCCGGCTTCTCGATTCCGCAGATGGGCCGACCGTGACGTCCGGGCCAGGGACGCACGGCCGGTACCGCCATTCATCCGGTCGGACCGCCCTCATTCCGCGGCCGGCCCAGCGGTCTGAAGGAGCCCCTCATGCGTACTCGTTCCATGTTGATCGGCCTCGCCATGCTGGCGAGCCCCCTGCGCGCGGCCGCCACCCCGGCGCCCAATGTCGTCACCGACTGGTCGGCCATCGTCCAGCAGGCCATCCACAACGCCGGCGCGCCGCGTTCGGCAGGCAGCTCGCAGATCCTCCACGCCACTGTCATGGTGGCCGTGTATGACGCAGTGATTGCCATCCAGGGTGGCTACCGCCCCTTCATCGCGACGCTCGCGCCGGTGCCGTACGCCGACGTCAGGGCAGCGGTGGCGACCGCGGCCTACCGGACCGCGCGGGCCCGTGTGGCGCCCTCGCAGGTCTCGTACCTCGACCAGCAGTACACGCTGTACCTGGCCAACATCCCCGGTGGCATCGGCAAGTCGGAGGGCGTGCGCATCGGCGAGGCCGCCGCGTCTGCCGTCCTGGCGGCGCGCGCCGACGACCGCTTCAACACCGTCGTCGCCTACGAGTGCAGCAGCACGGAACCGCCGGCCGGCGAGTACGAGCCGGATGCGGGTTGCCCGACCGGTCCGACGTCGCAACCGGTCGACGCGAAGGTCGGCCGCATCGTGCCGTTCTCGTTCGTCGACGTCGGTCGCTACCTGCCCGACGGTCCCGATCCGCTCACCTCGAGTGCCTACGCCGAAGACTTCGCCGAGACGCGCGACCTGGGGCGCAACGACAGCACGTTCCGGACACCCGAGCAGACCGACATCGCGTATTTCTGGTCAGAGAATCCTTACGTGCATTGGAACCGCAACCTGATGGCGCTGGCGACCCAGCACGGTCTCGACGTGCGCGAGACCGCACGTCTCTTCGCGATGGTGCACGTGGCCGTATCCGACGCGGTGATCGTCGGCTTCGCCGCGAAGTACTACTACGCCTTCTGGCGGCCACGGACGGCCATCCCGCGCGCCGACACCGACGGCAACCCCGACACCGACGCCGACCCGACGTGGAAGCCGCTGCTGATGGTCAACCACCCCGAGTACCCGTCGGGCCATGGCTTCTGGTCGACCGCCCTGCTCGACACGGTCGCGGCGTTCTTCGGCACCAACAAGGTCACGTGGACGCTGACCACCTCGCGCACCGCCGTGCCCGCCCTGGTCCAGGCCGAACGCACCTACGATCAGCTGAACGCCCTGAATCGCGAGATCGGCAACGCCCGCATCTGGGGCGGCCTGCACTGGCGGCACTCCATCCAGCACGGTTCACAGGTCGGCCGTCGCGTCGCCGCCCACATCAATCGCAATTACTTCGAACCCATTCGGCGTCGCTAAGCCAAAGGTGGAAGTCAAAGGTCGAAAGTCGGAAGTCGGAAGGGAAGTCCGAAGGTCGAAGTGCGCTATCGGGTGCCAGACGCGAGTGCCTTCCGAAGGCCGAAGGCCGATTGACGAAGGCCGACCGTGTCCTGTCCTTTTGACTTTCGCCTTCGGACTTCTGACTTGCGTAAGATGTGCCCTTGACTCCACTGAGTACGGTGTTGCGTGGGGGCGCCGTCGTCGGCGTCCTCGACATCGCCGCGGCGATCCTGCTGCACGGGACCCGTGGCGTTCGCGCCGATCGCATCCTGCAGGCGGTGGCGGCTGGCCTCCTTGGACCGGCCGCCTTCCGTGGCGGATGGCGCACGGCGGCGCTGGGCCTCTTCCTGCATTTCGTCATCGCGACGATGGTGGTGCTGGTGTACTGGCTGGCGAGTCGCGCGCTGCCGGTCCTGCGACGGCAACCCTGGGTCGCGGGACCGCTGTACGGCGTTCTCGTCTACGGAGTGATGAACTTCGTCGTGCTGCCGCTCTCGCGGGCCGGCGGCAGCGCGTCGCCGGCCTGGCTGATGGCGGTGAATATCCTCATTCACATCGTCTGTGTAGGATTGCCGACGGCGTTGATCGTGTCGCGAGCCGCGCGCTCGTGACCGCTGCGACCATCGCCGCGGACAACTGACGCGTTTCGCGACGGCTCTCCGCGTCCGTCCTGCCGTGGTCCGGCTGCTTCGGCCGGGCATGATTGCTGCACCGCTGGCGGCCATGGCCACGCTGGCGATTCCCGATTCCACCCGGCATGTGCGTCCATGGGCCCTCCGGCTCGTCCGGCTGGGCTACGCCGCCAAGGGCATCATCTACGTGCTGATCGGCGCGCTGGCACTGCAGCTCGCGATTGGCGACGGCGGCCGCCTCACCGACGCCACCGGCGTTCTCGACTACATCACCGGTCTGCCGTTCGGCACGCCGCTGCTGACCATGATCGGCATCGGACTGCTCGCCTACGCCGGCTGGGAAGTGATGCATGCCTTCGTCGCGCGCCCCCCATTCCAGGACGCACGGGCGCCGGTCTGGCGCGCGTTCATGTCATTCAAGGGCGTGGTGTACGGCGCGCTGGGCCTCAAGGCGCTGCAACTCGTCGTCGGCAACGGCGGCACGCGCTCACGCGGCCCGGAGGGCTACGCTCGCGATGCGATGCAACTGCCGCTCGGCGATTGGCTGCTGGTGCTCGCCGGGATCGGCGTCGCCATCTACGGCGGCCACCAGCTCTGGATCGCCTGGAAGGACCGCATTGACGACGACATGGATCGATCGCGGCTGCGCGGCGAAGGTCTCGGCTGGGTCCTCACGGTCGGGCGCGCTGGAGTCGCCGCCCGCGGTGTCGTCTTCATCGTCACCGGCCTCGCGCTGGCACGCGCCGGTTTCGATCGTCGCCCGTCGGCGGCCAGTGACACCGGCGAAGCGCTGCAGACCCTGTTGTTGCAACCGTACGGCACCGCGCTGCTGGCGCTCACGGCCGCCGGGCTCGTCTGCTTCGGCGCCTATCAGATGCTGCACGCGCGCTACGCACGCGTCTGATCGGGTCACGCATCCGAGGAGTCGATCGGTAGGGCCGGCTCGCCGAGCCGGCCGAGCGCGGACGCGCCGGCGGCGCGTCCCTACCGAGTTGCGTGTGGCTTTCGACCGCCGTCAGCTCTGCGTGTGCTGGTATTCCCGAGGGTAGGGGCCGCTCTCTGAGCGGCCCATGACATGGGCGCCTCAGAGAGGCGCCCCTACCATCGAGAGAGATTCGCAGCCTGCGGTCAGCCGGGGACGACGATGGTCTGGCCGATGTCGCGCCAGGCGAGTCGTCCCGCCTCCTTCGCGAGGGCGGCCTCGGTGCGCTCGATCGGCTCGCGCACCGGCTCTCGACTCAACGCAAACGACTGGTGATGGACCGGCACGAACAGGCGCGCGCCGGCTGCGTCGGCCATCGTCACCGCCTGCTCGGGCGTGCAGTGATGACGGATCCAGGGGTCGTACGCGCCGATCGGCATGAGCGCGGCGTCGAACGGCCCGTAGCGCCGGTGCTCGCGGAAGATCGCGGTCTCGGCGGTGTCGCCGCCGATCAGCAGGCGCCGTCCCTCCCGTTCGATGACGAAGCCGCCGTAGCCGCGCCAGGTGTCGCGCTGGATGCGGGCGCCCCAGTGCCGGACCTCGATGCCCCGCACGGCGGTGTCGCCGCGCGTCGTCTGCACGCGT
>DATJTM010000515.1:0-2826 GCA_035503395.1 Luteitalea sp. | reverse complement strand
AACAAGCCTGGTCTCACAGAAACGCGGCGACGCCACCCCACGTGCCGTGGTCCTGCAACCGCAGCGTGTGCAGGTACAGGTCGACGTCCTCCGCCGGATACTGCTCGCGCAGTGCCTTGACCGCGTCCGGCAGCTTGTCGGCGTCGAGATTCGGCTGCGCGTCGTCGGCAATCAGGCCGTTGTCGTGCGTGATGCCGAGGGCGTCGAGGAACGTCGCCATCATCGCGCGCTGGTGGACCAGGTGGAAGGTCACGAGCAGCCGCCCGGCCACGCCGTCCGACACCGCCGCCAGGCCGGCCGTGTACTTCGCCTTCTTCTCGAGCGGCAGCGCCAGGATGGACTTCACGCGGAAGTTCAGGCGGCGCGACAGCAGGCCGATCACTTCGGCGTGCTCGGCACCAGCTTCGCCTTCCTGCCAGAAGGCCTCGGCCGCGCGGCTGCGCTGGCCATCGGTCATCAGCTTCCAGAGTTGCGAGGCGCGGGTGATCTGTTCGACGTCGGGCATTGTCAGGCTACGGGCTCAGGGCTACAGGCTACGTGTCACACCCCGTCAGGTAGCCTGCAGCCTGTAGCCTGCAGCCTGGGGAAGTTCGCCATTCTACCG
Organism: Luteitalea sp.; assembly: GCA_035503395.1. GTDB lineage: Bacteria > Acidobacteriota > Vicinamibacteria > Vicinamibacterales > Vicinamibacteraceae > Luteitalea. Next base: position 2,222 of record DATJTM010000515.1, on the reverse strand, counting down.
TGCCCCGTCGGCCCGGCTCTCCAGGTCCAGCCATCGACTCATGATCCGCTCGAGGTCGGCTTCGGTCGCCTCGAGGGCAGCGGCGGTTTCGGCCATCCCGAGGGCGCCTCGACGATGGAAGTCTGGCGCGTTGATCGCTGACTCGAGCTCCTGCTTGCGCGCCTCGAGGGTCTCGATCTCGCCGGGCAACGTCTCCAGCTCGCGCTTCTCCTTGAACGACAGTTTGACGGGCCGCGCGGTCGGCTCGACGGCGGCAACCGTCACCGGTGTCGGCGTGGGCACGACTGCGGTCGCTGCCGCCGGCTTCTGGCGCACCCAGTCCGAGTAACCGCCGACGTATTCGCGCACGACTCCGTGGCCTTCGAACGCGATGGTGCTCGTCACGACCCGATCGAGGAAGTCACGATCGTGGCTCACGACCAGCAGCGTGCCCTTGAACCCGAGCAGCACGTCTTCGAGCACGTCGAGCGTCTCGAGATCGAGGTCGTTCGTGGGTTCGTCGAGCACCAGCACGTTGGCCGGACGCACCAGCAGACGCGCCAGCAGCAGGCGGTTGCGCTCCCCGCCCGAAAGGGCTCGCACCGGTGACTGGAATCGTTCCGGCGTGAACAGGAAGTCCTTCAGGTAGCCGGCGACGTGGCGAGTGCCTTCGCCGACCTGCACCATCTGACGCCCGTCGGCGACGGTGTCGAGCACACTGCGGTCCGGATCGAGCTGCTCGCGTTCCTGATCGAAGTACGCGACCTCGATGTTGGTGCCGCGGCGGATCTCGCCCTGCTGCACCGGCAGCTGGCCGAGCAGCAATCGCAGCAGCGTCGTCTTGCCCGAGCCGTTCGGACCGAGGATGCCGACGCGATCGCCGCGCATCACGCGACCACTGAAGTCGTCGACGATGACGCGATCGCCGAACGCGTGGTGCAGGTGCCTGGCCTCGACGAAGATGCTGCCCGAGCGCTGCTCGCCCTCGTCGATCGCAAGCGAGACGGTGCCCTGCTTCTCACGCCGCTGGGCACGCTCCCGCCGCATCGCCTCGAGCGCCCTGACGCGACCTTCGTCCCGCGTGCGCCTCGCCTTGATGCCCTGCCGGATCCACACTTCCTCGCGAGCCAGCAATTTGTCGAACTTCGCCTGTGCTTGCGCTTCGGCGTCCTGTTCGGCCTCGCGCGTCGTGAGATAGAGGTCGTAGTTGCCGGGATAGCTGCGCAGCGTGCCGCGATCGAGTTCGACGATGCGCGTCGCGAGCGCGCGCAGCAGCGCACGGTCGTGCGTCACGAAGAGGAGCGCCCCGGTGTACTCGCGCAGGAACGCCTCCAGCCACTCGATCGAATCGATGTCGAGATGGTTGGTCGGCTCGTCGAGCAGCAGCACGTCCGGCTGCATGACCAGCGCCCGCGCCAGCAGCACTCGTCGACGCTGGCCGCCCGACAGCGTGTTCACCGCGGCGTCGGCCGGCAGGTCGAGACGCAGGATCACGTCCTCGACGCGCTGCTCGAGCCGCCAGCCATCCTGTCGTTCGAGCGCATCCTGCAGCACGCCGAGCCGCGCGATCAGCGCCGGCGTGCTGTGCTCGGCAAGATCGTGCGCGACCTTGTGATACTCGGTCGCCAGTTCCCCGAGCGCACCGAGGCCTTCGGCAACCACGGCAAACACGCTGCGGTCGCCGCCCGGCGGCACGTCCTGCTCGAGCCGCGCGATCTTCAGCCCGGGCTGCCGCCACACGCGGCCGCCGTCGGCCGCGAGGTCGCCCGACACGAGCCGCAACAGCGTCGACTTCCCTTCACCGTTGCGGCCGATCAGGCACACCCGCTCGCCTGCTTCGAGCCGCAGCGTCGCGGCATCGAGCAGGGGCCGGTGGCCGAACGCCACCGTCACGCCGTCGAGTTCAATGAGAGCCATGTGCGCGAAGAGGTCGGGCCCGTCGTCTCGACGCGGCCCTACGCCGTGGGCCGGCTGGGACAGCCGGCCCCTGCCTTCGTGAATCTACTTGCCCAACAGCTTCTGGAACGCCGCGGACATCGCCGTCGAGGGCGACGATGCGGGGGCTTCCGGACGACGGTCCTGTTGCGGTCGCGACTGCGGCCGCGGCGGGCGGGCGCCCTGCGGTGCACCGCCGTGTGCCGGTCGTGACTCGCGCGACTGCGCGGCGCGAGGGGCCGGGCGTTCGGCCTTGCGCATCGTGAGGGCGATCCGCTTGCGTGGCAGGTCGACCTCCAGCACCGTCA
>DATJTM010000514.1:0-4217 GCA_035503395.1 Luteitalea sp. | reverse complement strand
GTGAGCAGGGCGGCGCGGCTCGGCGCGCAGCTGGGCGAGGCGACGAAGGCGCGGGCGAACGTCATGCCCGCCCTGGCGAGCCGATCCATCGACGGCGTCGCCACGTCGCGCGCGCCATACACGGACGAGTCGCGCAGGCTGAGGTCGTCGGCGATGAAGACGACGATGTCGGGGCGTGCCGGCTGCGCCCGGGCCGGCAGCGCGAACGCGAGGACGACGAGCCAGGCGGTGAGGCACACTTTCATCGCGGACATGGTACGGGACGCGCCGGGCAGTCGGCAGTCGGCACTCGGCAGTCGGCGAGTCGGCAGTCGGCCGGTCGGCAGGACGCGGCAGTCGGCAGTCGGCGAGTTGGCAGTTGCCTGAAGTTGCGGTGGAGTGGACAGGTGGGAGGCGGGCAGTGACATGTAGGCTGTAGGCTGCGGGCCGTAGGCTCTTTCGTCAGCGACGGCTCGCCGAGCCGTCCGCCCGAGCGAACAGGGGATTCAGGTGAGACCGGACGAATTTCAGCGGATTGGCGTCGTCGGGACGGGATTGATCGGGGCGAGCTGGGCCGCCTACTTCCTGTCGCGCGGGTTCGACGTGCAGGCCACCGACCCGGCGCCCGAGGCCGAGGCGGCGTTGCGGCGCGACGTCGAGCGGATGTGGACCGCGTTGACCCGCATCGGGCTGGCGCCAGGGGCCTCGCTCGACCGCCTGTCGTTTCATGCCGACCTCGAGACCGTACTGACCGACGTCGATTTCGTGCAGGAGAGCGGCCCGGAGCGACTCCCTCTCAAGCGCGCGCTGATGGCCCGCATCGCGGACTGCGTCGGCGAGGACGTCCTCATCGCCACGTCGTCGTCGGGACTGCTGATTTCAGAGATCCAGGAGGGTGCGACGCACCCGGAGCGATTCGTGCTCGGGCATCCGTTCAATCCGCCGCACCTGCTGCCGCTGGTCGAAGTCGTGGGCGGGCGGCAGACATCGCACGCGACCGTCGACGCGGCGATGACGTTCTACGCCGCGATCGGCAAGAAGCCGATCCGCTTGCAGCGCGAAATCAGGGGGCACATCGCCAATCGCCTGCAGGCGGCGCTCTGGCGTGAAGCGATCTCGCTGGTCGAGCAGGGCGTGGCGACTGCCGCCGACGTCGACACGGCCATCGCGCACGGCCCCGGCCTTCGGTGGGCGCTGCTCGGGCCGTTCGCGAATCTCCACCTGTCCGGCGGGCCAGGCGGCATTGGCCACACCATCGATCATCTCGGTCCGGCCATCGAAGACTGGTGGCGTGACCTCGGGTCGCCATCGCTCGACGCGCGGGTGCGGACGTCGGTCGTGGACGGCGTGAGCAACGCGCTGGCACGCACCGATCACGCCGCGATGGTGGCGCAGCGCGACGCGCTGCTGCTCGCCTTGCTCGAGATGAAGCGGTCCGCACCCGCCCTGCCGTGAGCCTGTGCGTCAGTGGACGCGGCCACTCCGCAGGTCTGCTTCCGCCGCATCGAGATAGGCCCGATAGCCGGCCGGATCGATGAACGCGGTGGCGGGGCGCGGCGCCGTGCGACTCGCCACGAACTTCCGGTAGCGACCCCACGGGCGGGCGTGGTTGGTCACCCAGATGTCGGCGGGTAGCTTGCGCAGGACCTCGAGGCTGCGCCGGCGATCGGCGTCCTGCCCCTCGTAACGCAGCATGCCGAGCACACCCGGGTCGCAGACGCTGACGACGTCGAGCACGCGATCGCCGTCCTGCACGGGGAACGACCACGACGTGCACCCTCGCGAGTGCCCTCCGAGGACGTGGGCGGTCATCGCGACTGGCCCGAGTCGCACGACGTCGCCATCCTTGATCCGTCGATCGACACGTGGCGCCGGATAGCGCAAAAGGCCCGACCGGATCAGCCATCGCATGGGCAGGGTGAAGTCGGGATCGTCGCCGCCGGCTGCGATCGAATCGGCACTCGCCTCACTGGCCCAGACCGCGGCGCCCGATGCCTCCTGCAGCATCGCGAGTCCGCCGGCGTGATCGGGGTGGGGCTCCGAGTTCAGCAGGATCTTCACGTCGCGGATGTCGAAGCCGAGCGACGTGATGCTGCCGATGATCATGCGGGCCGTCGACGGATAGCCGGCGTCGAGGACGATGTGCCCGTTCGGCCCGGTCACGAGGAAGGCGGCCACGTCGTTGGCGCCCACGTAGTACAGGTTCCCGGCGATCCGGAACGGCTCGACGGCGTGCTGGCCGCCCATCTTGGTCGCCGGCCGCAACTCCCGCAGCCAGAAGCCGAAGAGCACCAGCAGCACCAGCGCAAGCGCCCCGGCCGGCACCGCCAGGATGCGTCGTTTGTAGAAAGGGCGGCGGTCCCGCCCGTCGCCGGACACGTCGGTGCTCGTCATGCCCCCAGCATCACCGCCTCTGCCGGCGAAAGTCGTCAGCCGGGGGTGAGGGTTGCGTGAGATCACGATGAGCAGTTCGCCGATGCACGGCAAAAGGGCGAAAAGTTCAAGAAGGGCAAGAAGGTGCGCACGAATGCGGCTACTCCTTGCCTTCGAAAGCGTCGCGCGTCGTCAGTTGGCAGTCGGCGAGTCGGCATTAGACAGGTAGGCTGCAGGCGGTAGGCCGTGGACAACTGGCCGGTTCGGCAGCGTTCGAACGTCAGCAGGTAGGCTGTTGGCCGTAGCCAGTAGGCTGTAGGCTGCGTCGAAGCCGTCACCGGGCGTCGTGGAAGATGAGGCCCATGGTGTGACGGCGGCCCCAGCGGACGCGGCTGACGCCGTGCCGGAGGTTGACCCGGTACGAGCCCTTGGCGCCGCGCACCGGCCGGTGATGCACCGCGAAAGCGACCGCATCGCCCTGGCCGAGGGGCACGACCTCGGCCCGGCTCTGCATCCGGGGCCGCTGCTCGGTCAGTACGAACTCTCCCCCACCGAAGTCCACACCTGGCGCCGACAGCAGGGTGGCCACCTGGATTGGGAACGCGAGATCGCCGTAGAGGTCCTGGTGCAGGCAGTTGAAGTCGCCGGCGCCGTATTGCAAAAGCAGCGGCGTGGGTCGCTGCTGGCCCGCCGCGTGGCAGTGGGCGAGGTACGCCGCGAGTTCATCCGGATAGCGTGTGTCAATGCCCATCCGCTCGTGCCACGCGTTGGCGACGACCGCCAGGCGCGGGTAGAGAGCCGTCCGGAGGGACGCGAGGAGGTCCGGCAGCGGGTAGGCGAAGTACTTGTACTCGCCCTTGCCGAACCCGTGGCGCGCCATGTGGACGTGACTCCGGAACGGAGCCGTCTCGTCGTAGAGGCCTGCGATCGCCCGACATTCGCCTGGCGTCAGAAGCCCGGGCAGGACGGCGCAGCCCTGTCCGTCGAGTTCGGTGCCGAGCGTCGTCCAGTCGTAGTCATTCACTCGCGATTCGGAAGAAGACATCGTGCCGCCAGCGTAGGCGGCGGCGCGCGACCGGGCACTCCGGTTTGATCCTCGATGTCGGCATCCTTCGGGCGCCGCTCTCGCTCTCCCGGACGTGGCGCGGCCTTGTCGCAGAAGGTCGGGTTGGGAGAACCGGCCCTACCTGACCGGGTCGGACCGTGACCGCAATGCAGGGGAGGCAGTTCCAGCGCGCAATCACCCGGACGGGCTGCGTGGCTCGCGGCTTCGTGGCAGAGTGGAGGGATGGGCAACACCGCCACGCTCACCTGGACCGACGTCCTCACCCGCGCCCGCGAAGGCAACGCGCCGCCACCCCGCCGCGACGACCGCACCGATGACGAGTGGCGGGCGCAGCTGTCGCCGGCCCAGTACCACGTGATGCGTGAACACGGCACCGAGCGCGCCTTCAGCTCCGAGATGTGCAGCCTGTTCGAGCCCGGGCGGTACGCCTGCGGCGCCTGCGGCACGCTGCTGTTCGATGCCTCGCAGAAGTTCGAGTCCGGCACCGGCTGGCCGTCGTTCTCGCAGCCGGTCGAGGACAACGTCATCGACTACACCGCCGATCACTCGTACGGCATGGTGCGGGTGGAAACGACGTGCAGCGTCTGCGATGCCCATCTGGGCCACGTGTTCCCGGACGGCCCGGCGCCGACCGGTCTCCGCTACTGCATGAACGCGCTGGCGCTCAGCAAGGTCAGCGCCTGACGCGATCGCGCCTCACCTGGCCGGCGTGATGTTGGTGTTGTGCCGGAACACGTTGTCGGGGTCGTACTGCCGCTTCACCTCGGCGAGTCGGGCGTAGTTGGCGCCGAACGCCGTC
>DATJTM010000513.1:0-2715 GCA_035503395.1 Luteitalea sp. | reverse complement strand
GTAGACGGCGAGCGGCACGAGGGTCACGAATCCCGCGATGGGGCCGGCGATGCCGACATCGAACAACGCGCGTCGTGTCCGGGGTAGTGCCATCCGGATCACGGCACCCAGCGTGCCGAAGAATCCCACGAATGGCAGCGGGACGAAGTACGGCAGCGATGCCGGGATCCGGTAATATCGACACGCGAAGTAGTGGCCGAACTCGTGCGCGGTCAGAATCAGCAGCGCCGGGACGCTGAACCAGAGGCCACCGATGAGCGCGCTGGCGAGCGGCATCCTGACCGGCCGCAAGCCGACCGCGGTCACGTAGTTCAGGTAGAAGCTCGCGCCGAACCACGTCATCGTCGCGAAGGTGATGACGAAGAGCAGAAGGTGGAACCAGGGTGCGTGTCCGACCCGACCGTCCGACTGCTCGCGGTCGTCCGTCGGCGTCAGCGGGCCACTAACCCATGCGTTGTCCTCGTCGGACCAGCGATAGGTCGGCATCGTCGACGCCGGGTCGGTGTCGGCACGATCGGGATCGCCGGCGGGAGGCAGGGGAGGCGTGGACACCGGCGCGATCTCGTCAGCCGCCGATGTTCTGGAGTTCCTTGCCGGGCTTGAATCGGATGGTGCGACCGGGCGGGATGCGCACCTCCTTGCCGGTTCGGGGGTTGCGGCCGATACCGCGCTTCCGCGGCTTGACCTGGAACACGCCGAATCCGCGCAGTTCGATACGCTCGCCGCGTTTCATGGCCTCGCGCATGGCCTCGAACACGGCCTCGACCGCGACTTCGGCCTTCACCTTGGTGATATCGGCAACCGTCGCCACTTCGTTGATGATGTCGACCTTGATCATCGTCAGCCGCTAAGAAGCATAGATACAGCGACTTACAGTGTCAATGCGCAAAACGATCCGATGACCGCTTCCTCCTCCCGGGGCCTGCCGACGATTGTCCTGGTCGGCCGCCCCAACGTCGGCAAGTCGACGCTGTTCAACCGCATCACGCGGACCCGCCGCGCCATCGTCAACGCGATGCCCGGCACCACCCGCGACGTGCTCGGGCACGACGCCGAGTGGGGTGAGGTGCCGTTTCGCCTGGTCGATACGGGCGGCATCTTCGGTCACACCGAGGACCCGCTGCACGCGATGGTCGTCGACCACGGCACACGCGCCATCGCCCAGGCCGACCTCATCATCTTCGTGGTCGACGGGCGGGAAGGCCGCGTGTCTGGCGACGACGAGATCGCGGCGGCGGTGCGATCGTCGAGTGCGCCGGTACTGTTGGCGGTCAACAAGGCCGACGACAAGCGGGCGCACGACCGGATGTACGAGTTCTTCGCGTTCGGCTTCGATCACGTCTTCGAGATCGCCGCCGAGCACGGCACCGGCGTGCCCGACCTGCTCGACGAGGCGATCGCCCAGCTGAAGGCCGCGGGGCGGGTCCGCGCGGTGTCGCTCGAGGAACCCGACGAGATCGCGGTGGCGATCGTCGGTCGTCCGAACGTCGGCAAGTCGTCGCTGGTCAATCGCCTGCTGCGCGAAGAGCGCTCGATCGTCAGCGACCTGCCGGGCACCACGCGCGATGCGATCGACACGCTGCTGCAGTGGCACAAGCGCACGTTCCGCATCGTCGACACGGCGGGCATCCGTCGACCTGGGAAAGTCGCCAGTGCGCACACCGTGGAGATGGTCAGCGTGCTCACGGCCAAACGCGCGATGGAACGCGCCGACGTCGCGGTGCTGGTGATCGACGCTTCGCAAGGCGCCACCGATCAGGACGCCGCGATTGCCGGTGAGGCCGAGCGGCTCGGCTGCGGCATGATCATCGCGGCCAACAAGTGGGACCTCACCAAGGGCGAGGGCGATCGCTACTACAAGGCGTTCGACGAGGAGCAGCGCTTCCGGATGAAGTTCCTGGACTACGCGCCGCTCCTGCACATCTCGGCGCTCACCGGCGAACGCGCGCCGAAGCTGCTCGAGACGGTCGATCGCGTCGCCATGGCACGCCGCAAACGCGTCACGACCGGCGAACTCAATCGCTTCGTCGAGCGCATCTCGCGCGAGCATCCGCCGAGCAGCCCGGAGAAGCGGCACGTCCGCATCCTCTACGCGGCCCAGACCGGTGTGGCGCCGCCGCAGTTCGTGTTCTTCACGAACGTCGCCACCAGCTTCCACTTCTCGTACGAGCGCTTCCTGATCAACAGCCTGCGCGAGACGTTCGGCTTCGAAGGATCGCCGATCCGCATCACGGTGCGCCGGCGTGCCGGCCGCGAGAAGAAGGGCGAGTAGGACGACTGGAAGACGGCCTTGGGCCATGGGCCTTGGGCCCTGGAACAGCCCGGCGCAGCGTCAGGCACTTCCCAGGGACGTAGCCGACCGGCTTCCACCTTCGCCAGAGGCTCCGGCGGACAAGTGTCAGTCGGAGGCGGCGGGGCAGAGATACCTCCGCCGGCGTGCGCTGCCGGCCCTGCGGGTCGGGCTGCCGCTCAAGCTCGACGATGACTTCGGCGCCGCAGTTTGTTCCGAAGGCCCAGGGTCACCTGCGGCCGCGTTTCTGTAAGACGGATTGGACCGGTTGTGCCGGCTCGACACGAGGTTCTTCGGTTCCCGGTTCCGGTACCACGTACCCGTCATTCGATTCGCCATCTATACTGGCCGCCGTGGCTGACACCCCCGTGACGATCCCGGACAAGCCCGCGTTCAAGGCGGGCGAGGTCTGCGAACTCGCGCAG